>JAJDSZ010000085.1 GCA_022827425.1 Pseudomonadales bacterium
GGTTTTCGGGCAGGTAAACCGGCATACGCTGGAGCTTTTGCCGGGCTTCAGTTTTCCGCGGGAGCCGACGATCGAGAGCAACCGGCTCGGGGTGAATATCCGCTATCAGAACCTGTTTTCCAACGGCTGGCTGTTGCAGGCAAGCGCGCAGTCCCGGATTTACTGGAAAGAGGACTACGAGTACATAGTCAACGGCGACCGGATCGAAGAAGAATCGCGGGTTAACGAATTTTTCGTTCAGCGCAGTTTCGGCGCGCATAGCGTCAAGCTGGGCAATCAGACAGTGGTCTGGGGCGAAACGGTCGGCAACTCGGTGCTCGACGTGATCAATGTCGCGGAGTTCCGCGATTTCACGATCATTGACATCGAGGACGCCCGGCTCAATCAGCCGATGCTGGTCTGGGATTACTTTTCGGAAAATTCGGGCAGTTTTTCGACTTTTCTCACGCTCTATCCGGAATTCAATCCGGCGCCGGTGCGGGGCAGTCCGCTGTTTTTCGACCTTGGCTACCACCTGCCGGATTTCGACCGTAACGGGGACATCCTGTTCGAAGTGGGCAGTCAATGGCGTTATTCGATCGAGCGCAGCGACTTCGCGGTGATGGCGGCTTACCTGATCGAGAACCAGTTGCGCTGGGAGCCCCCGCCCCCGGGTAGTCACGACTCGCTGGCGAAGAAAAACGACTTCATGTTGCTCGGCTTCAGCGCCAATCGCGCCTTCGGCGACATGTTGCTCAATTTCGACCTGGCATACAGCCACGGCATCCTGGCCAACAGTTTCAGCCTGCCGGGCACGACGGGACTGTCGGCTCCGGTCGATCTGGAAAAGAACCAGATCGGCACTTCCTTCGGATTGGAATACAACATCACCAACGAGCAGAACGTGAGCCTGGGCGTGGCGGCGCAGAAACTGCTGGATCTGAACGAGGGGCTGCTCCCGGGTCAGCAGATGCTGAACGACGACTTCTTCGGCAATTGGCTGGTGCGTTACAGTAACAGTCTGCTCGACGGCGACCTGGTGCTTTCTTCTACGATCTTCGGCGACCTGGAAGGGGATTCGCTGCTCGGGCAGTTCGGGGCCGATTACACGATCGACGACAACTGGTCGATCAGCAGCCAGATCGTCGCCATCAGCGGCAGGATTCCGTCACCGATGGTGTTCTTCGACGAAGACGTCCGCCTCGGCGCGACAATCAGTTATTCGTTCTAATTTGGTTTCGACCCGGCGGCGACTCACGTTGGGGTTCGTTACGGCAGGGGATTTGTGATTTCGACGTGGTTGCCGTTGATGTCGGCTTGGACCTGGTAGATTTCGGCCATTCGGGATTCTGTCAGGGTTTGGGTAGGGGGGCCGTCGGCTGTGATTCGGCCTTCTTTCATCCAGATGAGGCGGTCGGCGAAGCGCGCCGCGAGCGAGACATCGTGTAGCACGACCAGGGCGCCGGCGCCGGTGCTTACATGGTCGCGGATCAATTGCATGATGCGGAAGCGGTGTCTGGGGTCGAGGGAGGCAACGGGCTCGTCCGCGAACAGCAAGGGCGCTTCGGTGGCGAAGGCGCGTGCGCAATGCACCCGGGCCAGTTCGCCGCCGGACAGGGTGTCGGTGCTGCGCTCCGCCATTGCGAGCAGGTCGCAGGCCGCCAGCGCGGCATTCACGGCGCCCAGGTCTTCCGCGCCGAGCCGGCCGGGTGCGCAGCCCCAGGCGTAACGGCCCAGGCTGACGACGTCGCGAACCGGGCTCGGCCAGGCCAACGGGCGGCGCTGGGGCAGGTAGGAAAGCCGCCGCGCCCGCTGCTGCGGGTTGAATTCGCCAAACGCCCGGCCTTGCAATCGCACGGAGCCCGTAGCGGTGGGAGCCAGTCCCAGGATTCCCCGCAGCAGGCTGGTCTTGCCGGCGCCGTTGGGTCCGAGCAGTACGGCGAGTTCTCCCGAACGTAAATCAAGCGATGCGTTCTCCACCAGCAAGCTGCCGCCTGCGCGAATGCACAACTTCTCGACAGTCAGTTCAAATTTCTGTTCGCTGTCAGTCATTCCGGCCTCAATCGAAATCATCCCTGTTCCGCGCTGATAGTGCGCCGCTGCATGGCTATCCAGACGAACGCGGGCGCGCCGATCAGGGCGGCGACCACGCCGAGTTTGAGTTCGAACTCCGTGGGCAGCAGCCGCACGCCGATATCCGCCAGCACCAGGATCAGCCCGGCCAGCAGGGCCGAAGGAATCAGCGATCGGGCGGGGTCGTGATCGACCAGTGGCCGCACGATATGCGGTGCGACGATGCCGACGAAACCGATCGCCCCGGCCAGCGCGACGGCGCCTCCGGTGGCGAGTCCCGCGCCTGCAACCACGAGCAGGCGCTGGCGGCGCAAATCGAGGCCGATGCCGGCGGCCGCTTCGTCGCCAAGCGTCAGGGCCGTCAGCCCCCTGCGTCCGGCATAAAGAATCGTCAGGCCGGCCGCGATGAAAGGCGCGGCGAACACGATATCGGGAAAGCCGCGGTTGGCCACCGACCCCAGCATCCAGTTGATCATGTCGGACAGGGAAAAGGGATTCGGCGCCAGATTCATCAGCAGGCTCATCGCGGCGCCGGCGAAACTCGACAGCCCGACACCGATAAGGATCAGCGTTACCACGGAAGACGTTCGCATCGCCGCCGCGGCGATCAGCATCGTTGCGAGCAGGGCGCCGGCGACCGCGGCGACCGGCACGAGCCAGGCGCTGACGCTGAAAAATCCGTAATACAGGGCGAAAGTCGCCCCCAGCGAGGCCGAGGCGGAAACGCCCAATACGCCGGGTTCGGCGAGCGGATTGCGCAACAGACCTTGCAAGGCCGCGCCGCTGCCGCCAAGCGCAAGACCGACCGCGAATGCGGCAAGAGCGCGTGGCAGCCGCACCTGCCAGACGACAGTGACGTCCGTCGCATCGGCCATGCCGGCAAGCGCCGCCAGCACGCGTGACGCTTCCATCGGCGTCGATCCCAGCAGCAGGGCGCCGAACAGCGCGATCAGGCTGGCCAGCAGCAATGCCGGAATCAGCAATGGACGCAGGCTCATTGCGTTGCGCTCCGGGCCAGGGCTTCCACGGCGTCGAGCAGGAACCAGGCGCCGCAAGCGGTCCAGGCGCCATCGAGCGGCACGACTTCGCGGTCGGCGAGTTGGGACTGCGCCAGCGGATGGCGCATGGCGCTCCAGGCATCGGGATGCTCGGCGCCCGCGCCGAAAGACGCGTAGGCCACCAGTTCCGGCTGTTCGCGAGCAAGCCTTTCGAGGGGAATGGAATGCCAGCCCGGAGTCTGCTCGTAGTTTTCCAGACCCGCGGCAAGCAGGGTTTCATGCACCAGCGATCCGGGCCCCGTGGTTACGCCCGCGGGCGTCATGTACAAGGTCCGTGGAGGAATTGTGCCGGCGGACCGGGTCAGTTCAGACAGAACTCCGAGCCGCCGCCGCATTCCCTCGATCACCGCCGCGCCGCGTTCGGGTTCGCCGAGACCGGCGGCGACATTCGCCATTACCGCCATTACCTCGTCGATCGTGCCTGCATTGCCGACATTGAGTACGGCTACTCCCGCGCGCGCATAAAATGCCGCCGCGTTCGGGCCGCCACCATAGGAGCGGATCACCAGGTCCGGCCCGAGCACGAGCACGTCTTCCGCCGCCGGGCGCACCGTGGGAAGTCCCGCCGCCCGTTCGCGCAGGTATGAAAACTCCCTTTCCGCGTCTCGGGAAAGCGCCAGAATGCGCTCGGGTTCGACGAGTTGAAGTACGTACTGGTCGGCGCAATAGTCCAGGCTGACGATCCGCATCGGCCGAAAATCGCCTGCCTGCGGAACCGTTCGAATTCCGGTGTCACAGGCTGCCAGGGAAAACAGCAGGCACGCGAGAATCGTTCTGGTCATGGCGCCCATGATTGTCTCAAAACCGCATGCGGGCGCCGATGCTGCCCGAGCGTCCGGGGACGCCGTAACCGAGAATCTGCTGGTAATGTTCATCGAGCAGATTTTCCAGCCGGGCGAACAGTTCGACTCGCCCGGATATGCGATAGCGGCCGGTCAGATCGAAACGGGTCCAGTTTTCCACACCGCCGCCTCCAAAGCTTGGCTCGGAGCCGTTGTGACGCAATAGCAGCCGGCCCGAAAAGGCGCCTCCACCGTCGAAATCCAGGCTCAGGTCGCCGCTATGCCTGGGCACCTGTATCAGCGGATTGCCGGCGCCGTCCGTCGCGTCGATAAAGGCATAGGCGGCATTCAGGCTCAGCGAGGGTGAAAGCGTGACGCCGCCGTGAATTTCGGCGCCTTTGGAATCGACGATGGCGATGTTTTCGTAGCGGCCTTCGGCAAAGGCGTAATTGAGCATGTTTTCGGTCGACTGGCTGAATGCGGTCACTCCGAACAGGATGCGGCCATCCGCGGCTTGCCATTCAAGGCCGGCATCGAAAGCCGAGGACGATTCCGGCTTGAGACCGGAGTTCGGCTCGCTGGCGCCGCAACAGAAGAAGGTCGACTGGAACAGGGTCGGCGCCTTGAAACCGTCGCCCCAGCTCGCGCGCAGGATCAGACCGGGATTCAGGCTGATTGCCGCCCCGAGCCGGGCGGTCAACTCCCAACCGAACCGTTCGTGACGGTCCGAGCGCAGGCCTCCGGTCAGGGTGATATTCGCCGCGGGCTTGAATTCATGCACCGCGAACAGGCTGTCTATGGCAATCTCGTCATCGAAAGCCTCGGTCTGTTCGCGTTCGGCGCCGAAAGCCAGCGTATTGCTTTCATCGATGGAAAGCGTGCCCTGGTAACGATAGATCGCGCGCCGGCCCTCGGCGCCGAACGTTGCGGCGCCGCCGCTGAAATTCTGCCGATCGATCGTCGAATGGCCGGCCAGGAACTGTTGTTCGAGCCTGCCGCCGAAGCCCGGCAGCGAAAGCGAGACGTTGGCGGCGATTTCTTCGGTCTCGCTGTTTTCGTCGCCGTCGGCGATGTTGCCCTGGGCGCCGAAACGGTAACTGTCGAAGTCCGCGTCCGCATCGGTGGCGAGGAAATCGGCCTGCAGTCGCGCTCCTTTCGCAAGATTCGCAAGGTTCAGGCCGCCTTTGGCCGACAGGGTGCGGGATTCATAGCCGTCGCGCTCGGTATTGCCATTGGCGTCGTCGGCCCTGGATATGCCGTCGCTCGACATGGCGCTTGCCGCGAGTCTGAAGTCTCCCGCTGCACCGGCCGAACCGATGGAGGCGCCGCCGTGACTCGTCGCGAACGAGCCGAAATCGGCGTACACGCTGCCGCCGGCGCCGGGCTCGGACTCACGGGTGACGATCGAAACCACGCCGCCGATGGCGTCCGAGCCCCAAAGCGACGATTGCGGGCCCTTGAGGATTTCGATCCGCTCGATCACGCTGGTATCCATGCGCGCGAAGTCGTAGCCGCCGCCGGGCGTAGACGGATCGTTCACCGGCACCCCGTCCACGAGCACCAGGGTCTGCTCACTGGCGGCGCCGCGGATGCGCACATTCGCCAGCCCGCCGAAAGGCCCGTTCTGGGTTACAGTGACTCCGGGCGCCGCGGCGAGAGCGTCGACCGCGAAGTTGAAACCGAGCGCCTGCAACTCCTCGGCATCGATGATGCTGACGCTGGTCCCGGTTTCGGCGGAGAGTTGGCCGAGGCGCGTGCCTTCGACCACAATTTCGCTTATGACTTCGCCGGGGCCGGCGGCGCCGGTCTGGGCGAAAGCGGGTGAGTAAACGAACAGGCTGGTGACAGCCCAGACTGCCTTGGGGGAAATTCGCATTTCTGGCTCTCCCTGCGCCGCGAAAACCGTCACGACGCGAATCAACGACATTTATTCAAGCCGGGGGTTTACATTTCCAGGCTCAAACTCTCTGGTGTCGTTACTGGGAAAGCTTGCCAAACGCATTCTTTCCGCCCGCGGAAGACTGGTCCCGGTCTTCGGGCGAACGACGCGATGGCAGGTCTCCTGGCTCACCGATCAGCATTTGCGGCCGCCTTCCCGGAGCATGCTCCAGTGGCGCTGAGGCCGAAAATTCCCGGTTTACAGTTGCGGGCACAGCCACGGATTCACACCGTGTTCCCAATGCCGCCGAATCCGGCGGCTCCATCTGCCCGGCAGTGTGCCGGGCTCGCGATGCGGAGTCAACCGGGTTGGAAGGACGCGCAAAAGAAAGCCAATGAATGCTTGACCAGAAGTAATAGGTGGGGCATTCTGGTGCAAAGAGGACCACAATGCAGCATAGTGCGTCACAGAGGTTTACGTCTTGGCAGCGAACCATAGAGTCAGCGTCAACCTGACCAAGCAAGAATATCAGGATCTCGCTGGACTGGCAGAGAAATACAGGGTGTCCATGGCCTGGCTAAGCCGGCAGGCCATATCGGATTATCTGGAGCGGCATCGGAATGAACCGATTCAACTCCCATTACCACTAAGCAAGGAGAGGTGAGAGTGGCACGAACCGTCATTGATCTATTTTGCGGAGCTGGAGGTTTGTCGGAAGGGTTCCGGCAAGCAGGATTTTCTGTCTTGGCTGGCAATGACTTTAATGAGTACGCAGGTGAGACATTTATGGCGTCACATGACGGCGCAAAGTTTCTGCGCGGGCCGATCGAAGACATTTCCGTCAGGGATTTCCTGGACGCGACGGGATTGCAGGTAGGTGAACTGGATTGTTTGATCGGTGGTCCACCCTGTCAGGCATTCAGTGTCTACAACCACCAGAGAGGCTTGCACGACAAGCGCAGCGACCTCTTCAAGGAGTATTTGCGGTGTGTTGAGGGCTTGAAGCCGAAGTGGGTGGTAATGGAAAACGTGACCGGAATTACATCAGCCGGAGGCGGGCGGGCCGTCCGTGAAATTCTCCTCAGGTTAAACCGGCTTGGATACACTGTGGAAACCAGTGTGCTCAGGGCTGAGGAATATGGCGTGCCACAGGAAAGACGGCGCATTTTCTTCGTTGGTAATCGCTTGGGAATTCCAGTTCATTGGCCAGCACCAACACATGGTCCTGGAAGGCTGCCATTCGTAACCGTAGAAGACGCCCTGAGCGACCTGCCCGAACTTCGGAATGGAGAAGATCCGGGGCCGGTGAAATACCGGTCCAAGCCCCATACAAGCTATCAGAAAAATTTGAGAGGGAATTCTGCTTTGGTATACAACCATGCGGCACCCCGGCTTGCACATATCAATCTTGAGCGCATGAAACACATTCAGCAAGGTGGAAGCTGGCGTGACGTCCCGTTTGACCTGCTGCCCCGGGGAATGAAGCGCGCCCGCCGCTGCGACCACACGAAACGTTACGGCCGGCTTCACCCAGAGGGGCTGTCTAGCACCATTCTGACGAAGTGCGATATACACTGGGGCGCGTTTATCCACCCTGAGCAAGACCGGTCGCTAACGGTTCGCGAAGCCGCGAGGCTCCAATCGTTTCCGGACTGGTTTGTGTTTGCTGGCCCGCGCACTGAACAATTTGTTCAAGTTGGAAATGCCGTGCCTCCGCTAGTCGGAGAGAACATTGCACAATCCGTCTTGGAAGCGTCGGAGAATGCAATAGACTGCCCGACAAGCATGCACTCTAGGGAGTTGGCTGTTGCCGTATAAGCCCGAATCATACATTGCCGAAGTTCTTGGCAAGTCCGCTGCCAATCCTTTTAATCCGGTAGCCGAGGGATTTCGCTGCCCCTACATTAGGGATACTTGTTCCAAGCGCAGCACGTCACTCCCGGAACCATATCCAGTTTGCTCAATCTTTAACCAGGACAGACAGATCTGCGTCTGTCCTAAACGTTTTCAACAGGTTAACTTTCTCAAGGATGTGGTTCATCACTGCTGGCCCGGTGAAAGGCCTTCAAGTATCAAGGCTGTAAGAGAAGTGAAGATGAAAGGGTTCGGCAATGTTGATTTTGTGGTTGCTGAACTTCAAGAAAACGGAGAAATTGGGCAATTCTTGTCCGTCGAATTGCAGGCAATCGATATAACTGGCACTGTAATGGATGCATATCAAGCCTGGCGTACGGGGACGGAACTTAATTCAAAGAAATCTTATGGCTTGAATTGGGGAAACGTATACAAGCGATATATCACACAGCTAATTCGAAAAGGATATTTCCATCACCATTGGGGAACTAAAATAGTCGCGGTCATGCAGGATGCCGTATACGAGTATATTCGAGATTGGGCAGACTTTATGCGATCTTCAAACGTGAAAGACAAAAATATAAATATTGTGTTTATGGCATACAAGTTTGAAGAAGACCCAAATTCTCCGGGAAGTCAACGATTTGTGCTTTCTGAAGTGGAGGGAACTAGCCATGCAAACCTTCAGCAGGCCGTGCTATACAAAGAACCACCTTCTCGCGAGCAATTTTGTGACCACATACAAAGAGCAATGAATCGAACTACTTAGCGCCTTAAAAATGGCTGACCGGATCTCTCCAAAAGCCCGAAGTGCTAACATGCGGGCGATACGAAGCAAAGGAATGAAGCCGGAATTGTTAGTCCGCAACCTAGCGCATCGACTAGGGTATCGCTTTAGATTACACCGGCAAGATTTGCCAGGCCGTCCGGACCTTGTCTTTCCCTCCAGAAGAAAAATCATATTTGTTCATGGTTGCTTCTGGCATCAGCATAAGAGTAAAGAGTGCAAAATATCTCGAAGACCCAAGTCAAACCTGGACTATTGGATTCCTAAGCTTGAAGGTAATGTAAAGAGGGATATAGAAAAGAAAAAGAAACTAGAAGACTTGGGCTGGGACGTACTAATTGTTTGGGAGTGCATTACAAAAAATGAGAAGAGGCTGGAATTGTATCTAAAGGATTTTCTGGGCTAAGTTATCTTGACTTCAATTAGCCAGAAATTTTTTCAAATTTGGTTTAAGGTGGCGTAAGATTTGGAGAACTTGAAGTTGGGCATTCGGAAAAGTATCGAAATACGTAAGAAGACATGTTTTGTCTAGGAAATTTGTAAGAGAACAATTGCTAAGTAGTTTTTCTTCAGATATGCCGAGTGTAGTTTCTATTAAAGGAAACTGGGGGATTGGGAAAACATTCACATGGAATGAATGCATAAATGAGTTAAAAAATAGCGCATCATCAATGCAAGATAAACCATATTCGTATGTTTCGTTGTTTGGGATTGATTCGCTGCAGGATCTAAAATTTCAAATTTTCCAGCAAGTAATTTCAATGAAGGAGATTGGAAATGAGGTTCAAGTTCACTCGTTTACTCAAAAGTGGTCGAATGCAGTAAAGAAGTTTGGGCGAAAAAATGTTGGAATATTTGCGAATCTTTATAATTCGGGAAAACTCGCAGTTCCTATTCAATCTATTGCATTCCAGATGGTTAGTCGTTATCTGATCTGTATTGATGATATTGAGAGAAGAGGGGGAAATCTTTGGGAATTATATTCAATCGTTGACGCCGCCGCCAGTCGCCGGTAGACTGCGCGGATGCGAAGAATTCTGTACGTTGTTATTGCTGAGTTGGTGTTCATCGCCGCAGGAGGCGCGGCGATGAACTTTTCCTTTGATCCGTGGGGCTGGGCGATTATTGCTGTTGTCGGCATTCTAGCCCTGGTTGTAACCTGGTGGACCGACCCGGCGCGGAAAAAGCCGAAAGTGCTTGAGGCTTCCGCCTCTGCATCCGCCGCGCTTGCGGCCAAAGGCCCTGCTCCACAGGCCCATCTGATAAAGCTGGAAGACAAGTTGCTGGCCGAAGAGAGTGCCCGCATACGGGAAGCGCGGGTGCAAAAACGGCTCAAGACCGGGATACCGAAAAGCGAAGTGATCGCTCGGTTGTTCGATTCGGTCTTGGCCGAAAAAGCGGAAAAGGAAGGTGGTCCGAAACTGGTCAACGAGCGCGTGAATCAGTGGTTGCATCAGATGGCCGAAGACGGGCCTGAGTTTGTTTCTCACGGGCGCTACAACGATCTGTACGTGGACAGGTGGATCGCGGAGCAGGAGCGGAAGCTATGAGCCAGAACCCTGATTCTTTTGACTGGAAGAAAACGAAAATTGGAGACCTAGTTCCCCGGAAATATCTTGTAGACATTCCAGAAGACGACCGCGCTCGGCTTGTATCGGAACTGCCAGCGGATACGGTTCTCCAGTTTCCGGCTGGACAATTAAACCTAGAGATAACTCGTGAGACCCAAGATCGGTATCGTGAACTTTCAGTTCGAGATTTTTCAATTGCAGTATCACGTCAGGAGATCGAAATCCCTTGAGTTTATTTCCGCTGATTTTCATTGCTGCTCCTTTTCTCAATCACGTAGTTGTTGCGAATTAGGTAGTCTATGAACTGTTTTTCAACATCATTTCGCTTTTCGACACCATCCAGAAAAGCCAGAACGTACACTTCCGGCATGCCCGCGTCCATCAGGTCCTTGAACACCCTGTTCGGGTCCTTCCGTGCAGCGGACGCCACTTCTCTTTTGGCGTCCAGCGCAGCCATGAAACCTTGCTGGGCTTGTACCGCCGTTACTGACCAGTTCGGCTCCGGCTCTCGTTTTCGGAACAGCCTTTTAAGAACCACTCTCAGCCTCAGCCCTTGCCCTGTTCGGCAACCGCTCGTTCGCTCGCCATCTGTCGAAGGAGACCGTGCTGAAGTGCCGCGTGCCCGTGCTCGTGGTGTAGATCGCTTCACTCTCACCGCCCAGAACAAGGTCAAAGGACAGGTTGGCGCGGTCGAGCGGAATGTTGACCGCGCAGGCGAGATATTGCTCGTCCGGGTAGAGAAGACAAGATCCGCTCACCAGAACAGGCCAGATGTTTTCATCATGGAAGACAAGTTGTCCGAAGGCGCTGGTATGCGTCGGCCCTGGGCGCAGGTCGAGAGCCAGAAAGTTAACTTCCGGGAAACCCGGAAAACTGAAGTTCGCCGTGTATTCGGCGTACCGGAACAGGTGGTTGTCCTGGGCGCTGACGCCGAAAGCGGGAAGAACAAGCAAGGCCATAATGGCCGACAGAATTCTGGACACGATAGTACCTCCCTACGCATGCCATGGGCTGCTGTCGCGTACGCAAAGAGGTCGTTGCTGTCGTATCGGCGGGCCGGTATTGATAGACTAGTCCCGCCGCGCACATTCCGGCATAGGTCTTTGCGCGGTAGAGCCTCGGCCGGACTACACTCCGGTCGGGGCTCGTCTCTTTCGGGCCGGAACCACAAGGGCGCCGGGCCGTTGCACCATCACGCAGACGCTACGGGAAGACCCCGCCTATTTGCCGGGCTGGCTGATCAGGCCGCCCTTTACGGCTGTTGTATTCAGCGAGTAGCCCGGCATTGCGAGCTTCTGCCGATGGTGCGAAAGCAGACTATCACGAAAAGCGAACGCTTGACTATACTGTCAAGGAGTAGTGTCATTCGCGGATGCGATTTACTCTACAAATACTGGCAGGGCTGTTCGCCGCTTGGATTACGCTTGGGGCTGGGTTCATGCTAGAGACATTGTTTCTGTCAGACTGGCCATGGTGGGCTTGGGGGCTGATGTGCATCCCTGGAGTCATAGGACTAGTGTGGTCAGGCCGACGCTTGTCTGCTTTAGAAGAGGCATCGGCGCAGGGCAATTTGATGAAGTCCGGGCCTTTGCCGCCATGGGCGACGAGCATCATTTTCATGGTGGTGTTCAGCTTATTGATAAAATTTTCCGGATTCATAGACCGGATCGAAGAGTACTACTGGCCGTTGCCGTCCGATAACCCAGAGTTTGTTGACGGTGAAGAGCCTCTGACAGAGCAGCCACCCGTTGAAGGAGAGCCATGATGCCCAGAGAAGGAATGCTCGTCCCTGAGCGCGATCTGAAAGGGTGCAAGTCGCCGGAGCAACTGCTGCGGGCGCTATTCCGACCGTGCCGCGCTGGAAAGCCCGTTGCAGCGGACAAGCCGCTTGTACGGAAGGCTACGGCCAAGAAGGCGACGCATGACTGACTGCATCTGTTCAAGCGTGTCGAGTTCGCGGGCGTTGTGCTTGCCCGCGAACTCCTGCACGTACCGGTTCAGGTGTTTTGGCGACATCTTGTGGAAGGTGCCCTCGTGAGCGCGCTTGAGCATGGCCCAGAACGATTCGATGCCATTGGTGTGCGCCATTCCCCGGACGTACTCGCCGACGCTGTGGGTTACGGTCTCGTGCGCGTGGGGCAGGCCGGAGTAGACGGTGCTCTCGTCGCTGAAGACCACGGCGTCCGGCTCCACGTGCTCGTCGATGAAGTCTTCCATCGTGTCGGCGTTGACACTGCGGACAACCTTTGCGCGAACCTGATTGGTGTCGCGGTCCTTCACGCCGACAACGGCGGTCTTGCCGACGGTGCCGCGGCCGGCTTTCAGCTTCTTGCTGGCGTGCTTGTTCTTCTCGATACCGCCCATGTAGGTTTCGTCCACTTCGACCGGGCCGTCGAAATCATCGTCGTCCATGCCCTCACAGGCCCAGGCTTCGCGGATGCGATGCAGCATGTGCCAGGCGTTCTTCTGCGTGATGTTCAGATCCCGGTGCAGTTTCATGCTCGAAACCGACTTCAGCGAAGTCATGCACAGGTAGACGGCGACGGCCCACTTGCGCAGCGGAATCTTGGAGTTCGCCATCGGCGTGCCGGTCTTGACGGAAAAGTACGAGCGGCAACTGCTGCACCAGTAGGGCATGTACTTGTGGCTTGCCTCGCGGGTGTGGTCGCTGCCGCACTTCGGGCACTTGCGGCCTTCCGGCCAGATAGCGGACTCAACCCACCGGCGGGCTTTCTCTTCGGTGGAAAACATCTCCATCACTTCGATAAGCGACAGGCCCTTGCGAAAATGCTTGCCCGGTTTGTTGGTATCTTTGGTGCTGGATTGCATGGCGCTTCTCCCGATCTGTTGAGAAGCATTTTAGCAAGAGGAGATCACCTTGTCAACGTTTAAATATAATTCCCCAAATTTTACGAAGGGTTTGAAAATAACGAAGAGGAAATGGTTAGTAGAATAGTTGAAGGTATAAGAAACATTGTCAAATATGTCTCGGTGCCAAACTTGGATCAAACTGTGGACATTCTGCGCGAATTAGGTAGAAACGTGGAGGCGGGTGAATTGATCAATTTTTATGTGGAAAAAAGGAAGAACGACCTTGAGCCAATTGATTTGGAGAAGTATTCATCGTTTCATAAGATTCATAATGAAGAAATTATCAGTAGTTTCGCGGAAATTGAAGGATCATTTGCTAATGAGTCGGATATAGTAGATGTTGTTATGAAAATCGCAGAAATTGATGGATGGTCCCCTGAAGACTTAGATCTCCTTGTGATCGCTGAGGAGGAGGAATATCTTAGAATGTTTAAGAAAATTCGAGGCGAGGATCAGGCGAAATGTATAAATGCTTGTTTGCAGTTTGGTCGATTGGCTGATGCAACTGATCAACACAAGAAAATTTGCGAGCTAGCGTACTCAGCACTTAGGACTATCGGCAAAGAATGTAATATTAACAGATTGCGAGTTCGGAGATACGGAATAGACGTATAGAAAAGGGGTGTACAGATTGGGTATTCCCCTAACGGTTGTCAGCAGTAATGCCGCAAGAGCTCTAATATTGATACGAAATCTACATCTATATTGAGCTTTACAGAATCTTGGAGGTTTACGTATTCATAAACAGTTGCCGGAATACTGGACTTTGTATCAATAAGAGGGCACTAATTGTCAAAAAATGATTTCTGGCATTACTGGCCAATCTAGGTTTCTCAGATTTGCTCGAGAAATCTTCCCATAAGTGTCAAAACTTGCTTCTAATTGTTGAGTCAACCAAGCCGCACCCGCACTCGAGAGCTCTACTGCGGGGTGTCTTCTTATGGCGAGTCGGGGATTGGTGTTTCCCTCTCTGATCGCGGCGTGTCGAGCCGTCGTTGCAAAACAGCTAGCACCTAGTTCATCCATCAGATTCGCAAGAGATACACCGTTCTCAAGGGTTCCGTCTACAAATTCAGCGTCATGAACCCGGATATAGTGGGGCCAGTGCGACTTCCAGTCTCTGACTAAAATATCTGTATCTGTAGCATCATCCCTGCCTTGCACGTACGCTAATCCTATTGCGCGACCGTAAATGCGGATATCCCCGTCGTCAACCAATCTGGAAATGAACATCACGGCCCCATCGTTGACGCTTCTCGGTCGCCTGTTTTTGGGATAGGGAAGAGCCCAGTGACACCCTGAACCGTCTACCTCGCTCAATGTTGTGTTCGAAAGCGGTGCTCGATCATGCCCTTGGCCGAGGAACTTGACGAATGCTTGCGGTCGGTCCACAAAGTTCAGGGACGCTTGATCTACCTCGGATTCAGGTAGTCCTATGTCCACACCCTCGTCCATTCTCCGATCAAATTCCGGGATACACCCTCCGGACATTTGGTACAGACAAATTTTGCTCTCCCACGACGAAAGTCTGCTGATCTCAACATTTTTTCTTGCATGCTTCCAAACGGTATCAAAGTAGTCACGACAAGCCATCACTAATTCCCGCTCTTTGGTTGCAACACCAAACTCATGATTGCGGTCCAAACCCGCAACTGTCAGATTCGCTGAGGTAATGAATGCTTGAGACATACCAAAGACATAGAGCTTTGCGTGAAGATTTCGTACACCTCGGACGGCAGCGCCCGAATCAACAAGTTCACGAATTGCACTGATGTCACTCACTCCTGCTGCGAAGTCACACAGGTTAAAGCGGGTTAAAACTCGAATTGTATGCGGACGATACGCTAGGAGTCTGACTACTGCAGAGAGCTTTAGGAATGGCGAGATTATCAGTAGTTCGCTGGCATCTAACCGGAGCGCCTCTTCAATCTCCACACCCCAATTCTTATCTACCACTTTCGATTTCATTAATTCACCTTAAATCTCAGAATAAAAATTTCGTTCGGTAACTCAATTTGATTGAAACTGGAGAAGTCGGACGACCCTATCAATCTAGGCCGGAGAAGATTCCTATGCTCTTTAATTTCAATGCGTTGCGACTCGCTGTGGCTTCAAGATTCTCCGTCCATGAATCCGTCAACAGGAGGATGACCGTAGACTTCTTCGTCGAATTCGTCTTCCCATTTCGCCACCAGGGTGGAAACCGCGAGGTCGCCGCAGACGTTTACCAGGGTGCGCCACATGTCCAGCGGTCGGTCGAAGGCGAGGATGAAACCGACCACCACGGCGATCTGTTCCGGCGTCATGCCGAAAGTTTCCATGACCACGGCCATCAGGAATAGCGAACCGCTCGGTACCGTCGGCGTCGCGATGGAAACCAGCGCGCCGGTGAGAATGATCACCAGGTAGTCGGCTACGGTCAGGTCGAAACCGAATACCTGGGCGCCGAAAATCGAAACGATGGCGACGTACACCGCGGTGCCGTCCATGTTGACCGTCGCGCCGACGGGCAGCACGGTCGACGCCACGACCGGGCGAACGCCGAGATTGTTTTCCGCTACCGTCAGGGAGACGGGCAAGGTGGAAGTGCTCGATGAGGTGGAAAACGCCACCAGCAGCGCTTCCCGTATGCCGAGGATGAACTTCACCGGCGACAGCTTGAGCGCGAAGCGCAGGATCAGCGCGCCGTAGACGACAATCATCTGGATCAGGCTGCCGATGAGCAAGGCGGCGGCCACGGCGAAGACGTCCAGAAAGGCGGTCAGGCCGAGCGTTCCGGAGACCCATGCGATCAGCGCGAACACGCCGAAGGGCGCGACTTCCAGCACCCAGCCGGTAACGCGCAGGACTACCGCGACGCCCACATCGAGCAATTCGGTTACGGGCCGTGCGGACTCGCCGACGGAAATCAGGCCGATGCCGAGCAGAATGGCGAAAAAGATGATCGCCAGCACATTGCCTTCCGCCAGGGCGGCGACGGGATTTGCCGGGATGATCGACATCAGCCGCTCGGCGATCGGTACGGCTTCCTGCACCGTGCCGGGCACGGCGTTCGACAGATCGGCGCCCACGCCAGGCTGCATGATGACCGCCAGCGCCACGCCGATGCTGATGGCGACGATGGAGGTCGCCAGAAACAGCAACACGGTCTTGATGCCCAGGGAGCCCAGCTTGGAAGGATCTCCCATCGACGCCACGCCGCTGACCACGGTGAAGAACACGATGGGGACGATCAGCATGCGGATCAGGCGTATGAACAGATCGCCCAGCCACAGGATGTTCTCGCTTCCCGGACCCCAGAACGAGCCGACGATCACGCCGAGCGCCATGGCGCCGACGATTCTCTTCCACAATGCGATCCTGAACCAGGCGGCGAGGGCATTGGTCATGAGTTTCTCCTTGCTAGTCGAGGCGCGCCTCAGGCAAGACTATAGAACTTGAGTCGGAGGGGCCAGCCCAGGTCACGAATGGCAATGATCGAAGCAGTTCAATTATCATGACGCCTTTCCCGTTTCCGGACCTCAACGGCACATGGCATGGCTCAATGGATTGAAGGCACGATAGTTTCAAACCAGCGCTGGACCGAGAACCTGTTTTCGATCAAGGTCGAGGCCGACGCGGAGCAATTCATCGCCGGACAGTTCACCAGTCTGGCGCTCGATATCGACGGTCAGCGCGTGGCGCGGCCGTATTCCTATCTCAACTCGCCGGGTGAGCGGCCGCTGGAATTCTTCCTGTACCGCATCGTCGACGGAGCGCTTACGAGCGCCTTGATCGATATGCAGCCGGGAGAGAAAGTCTGGGTCAAAACGCCCGCCAACGGCTTTTTCGTGTTGCGGGAGATACCGCCCTGCGACGACATGTGGATGCTCGCCACCGGCACCGGGATTTCTCCCTACTTTTCAATTCTGAATACCGACGAGCCCTGGCGGAGATTCAAGCGAATCGTGCTCGTACACGCGGTGCGCTGGGAGGTCGATCTGCGTTATCAGGAGATAATCGATTCGCTCAAGGAAAAGTACGGAGACCGTTTCGCGTTTCAGGCATTCATCAGCCGCGAGCGAGTGCCGGGAACGATCCATGGCAGGATTCCCGCGTCGGTCACGGACGGCGAACTCGAACGCCGCGCGGGTATCGAGGCGACGCCGGAAAAATCCCATTTCATGCTATGCGGCAATCCCGATATGGTCCGCGACACTACCGAAGCGCTGAAAGCGCGGGGATTCGCCAAGAACCGGCGGCGGACGCCGGGGCATGTGACGACCGAGAACTACTGGTAGTCGGCGGGCGGCCGGCGCGCCATGGTCAGCCGTTCGAACTCGGCGCCGATGTCGATCAGATCCTGCTCCCGGAACGACGGCGCGATCAGCGTCAGGCCCACGGGGCGGCCGTTGTCGCGATAACCCGTGGGAATGGTCAACGCCGGGAAATTGGCCAGCGCCGCCACGCCGGCGTGCATGTTGTTGAGAGACAGCAGCACATCGAGATCGTGCTGGCTGAACAGGTTTTCCATTTGCAGGCGGGCGTAGGATTGCAGTTCCGCGCGCAGGGCTTCCAGTTCTTCGGCGCTGTAGTCCAGTTCCGCCATCATGTCGACCTCTTGCTGGCCGTAAGGCATTCTGGTCCGGTCTTCGAGATTGAACGCGCGCAGGTCGTGTACCGAGGCGATGCCGACTCCGGCGTTTGCGTGAGTCGCCAGATAGGCCGCGAGATCGCGCACCATCTCGGCGCCGAGAAATTCGCTGAACGATTCCGGACTTTCCCAGGCGAAGGACACCACTTCGGTGGCCGCGCCGCCGCCGACCAGCCGCTCGGCCGCCTCGCTGTAGAAAGTATCGTCCGCAAGCGACTCGAATATGCCGAGGCGCTTGCCGGCCAGTCCCGTCAGCCGGTATTCCAGCGCCAGGTTTTCGGCCAGCCGCGGCATGGCGAAATCATTCTCGTCATAGCCCGTCATGGCGTTGAACAGCGCCACGACGTCCGCCACCGAGCGGGCCATGGGGCCGGTCGTGTCGAGCGTGGCCGAAATCGGCACTACGCCCGAACGGCTCAGACTGCCCGTGGTCGGTTTCAACCCGACCAGGGAATTGGCGCTCGCCGGCGAGAGAATCGAGCCGGAAGTCTCCGAGCCCACTGCCGCGGCGGCATATTCCGCGGCTATCGCGGCGCCGCTGCCCGAACTCGAACCGCCGGTGCCGAAGACCAGCCTGCCATATGGGTTGAGCGTCTGGCCGCCCATCGCGCTCCAGCCGGAGGGGCAGTCGCCGCAAAAGAAATAGGCCCATTCGCTGAGATTGGCCTTGCCGAGAACAATCGCGCCGCGCTCACGCAGCCGCTCGGCAACGAAGGCGTCATCGGCCTCGTTGGCCGCCAGGGCGACAGCGCCGGCGGTGGTCGGCAGGCCCGCCGCGTTGACGTTGTCCTTGAGCAGAACCGGCATGCCGAATATCGGATCGTGGTTTCCACCGTGGTCGCTGTCCCGCTCCCGCGCCTGTTCGAGGGCCGCGGGATTGAGCGAAATCACCGCATTCAGATAGCGCGCGGGATCGTTTTCGGTCTCGCGAATGCGGTAGAGATAGAACCGGGTCAGGGTCTCATAACTCAATTCGCCATTGTCCACGGCCTGTTGCAATCGGTCGATCGATGCGCCGAGGATCAGCGGCTTCAGCGCTTCGTATTGCGCTTCCCCGAAATCCTGAAGTTCCGCCTCGAACTCCGCCCACAACGCCGGCCCCCGCTGATAAGGCGAGCGCAACAACTGGTAATGCATGCGCTCGTTTTCAAGTTGCGCCAGCACGGCAAGGTCCGCGGCCTCGTCGTAGGCCGCCCAGGGATCGGTAGATTCCTGCGCGAAGCAGGCAACGAAGCTGCATGCCGAAAGCAGCAGACAGGCAAATTTCAAATTCGTCATCGTGAAATTCGTCCGGCTTACTCGTGTCTGAGCGCCTCGACCGGATCCATGTCGGCGGCTCTCATGGAAGGGTATATGCCGAAGATTACACCAATCATGGCGGAAATGGAGAAGGCCAGGATCGGCGCCACCGGGGTGATGATCGTGGTCATGCCCCAGAAGGTCGAAATGAAGAAGGGAATGGTGATGCCGAGCACGACGCCGATCAAGCCGCCCACGGCGGAAAGAATCACCGCCTCCACGAGGAACTGGGTGATGATGTCGGCCTTGCGCGCGCCGAGGGCGCGGCGAATGCCGATCTCCCGGGTCCGCTCGGTTACGCTGGCAAGCATGATGTTCATGATGCCGATGCCGCCGACGAGCAGCGAAATGCCGGCGATGGCGCCGGCGACGATCTGGTCGCGCAAAGCGCTTTCCTCGGCCTGTCGAAGCAGGGCAAGCGGAATTTCTATGGTGTAGTCGACGTCCCGGTGCCGGCGCTGGAGAATCTGGTCGATCACTTCGCCGATGGCGATCACGCTTTCCTGGTCTTCGACCTGGATTACCGCCTCGTGCAATTCCACGGTTTCGGACTCCATGCCGCCGGCGGTCTGCCGGGTCGTGGTTTCGCCGAAGCGGCTGCGGGATGAGGTCAATGGAATGAAAATCCGCGTCGGGGCCGAGTTGGAAGCGCCGGCCTGGTTCTGACCGAGGTTCGAGAAGCCTTCCGATTCCATGATGCCGACCACGTCGTAATAGTCGCTGTCGATGCGGACCGACTGGCCGAGTGGATTTTCGATCGGGAACAGTACATCTGCCGCTTCCTGGCTCAAGACCACGACGTTGTCGTGATCGCGCATTTCGGAATCGCTGAAAAAGCGGCCGTCGCGCAGGTCGTAATTGCGTGAAGTGGGATAGTCGACCGCGGTGCCGACCACATCGGCGTTCATGCTGTTGCCGAGGTTCCAGACGTTCTTCTTGACGATGCGCGAGGAGATCACATTGCTCACGCCGGGTATGGTGTCGCGGATCGTCTGGATGTCGGCGTGAGTCAGGCCGTAGACGATGGCCTGGGGCGGACCGAAGCCCAGCCGGGAGGTTTCCTCGACCTCCGCCGGCTTGACGCTTTTCACCAGGATGTTGCTCGCGCCGAGGTCGCGGAATTGCTGCTGGGCCTCGAAACTCGCGCCTTCGCTCACCGCGAGCATGGCGATCACCGCCGCCACGCCGATGACGATGCCGAGTACCGTGAGCATGGAGCGCAGGCCGTGGGAGAATATGCTCTTGACGCCGAGCCGGGTGATCTGGCTGACGCGCCAGCCGAACCGGGATTGCCGTTCGCCTTGCCGGCTCTCGGGCGCCGGCGGCAGGCTGTCAAACACCCATTCGTTCATCTTGTTCCACCCTGCCGTCGAGCAGCCGGATGCGGCGGCTCGTGCGTTCGGCTAGTTCGTCGGAATGGGTAACCAGAATCAGGGTCTTGCCCGCTTCGTGCAGTTCGTCGAACAGATCGAGAATTTCCATGCCCGAACGCGAATCGAGATTGCCCGTGGGCTCGTCCGCGAGAATGATCAGCGGGTCCATCGCCAGCGCCCGGGCGATCGCCACGCGT
>JAJDSZ010000019.1 GCA_022827425.1 Pseudomonadales bacterium
CCGGAAAAATGATGGCGGGCGGCGGTTCTCATTTTGGTGGCGGGCGCGCCCGCACCGGTCATCCCGCGCGCGGTCGCGGGGTCTGATTGGGTGGCCGCCGCGGGAGATTCCGCGACTGCGCTTCGCTTCGCGCGGAATGACTTAGGGGGGGAGGGCTTGGCTTCGCGCGGGATGACATGTGAAGCTGGAGCGCCAAAATGAGAATTGCCGGGTGGCGGGGTTCAGGGAGAGAGTATGGGGACACGGAAGACATGGTGTACAATCCGCCAGTTTTGCTAAGCGGGCCCGGAGCGGGCAATGTCCGGCAACAGCATTGGAAAACTGTTCACCGTCACCAGTTTCGGCGAAAGCCATGGGCCGGCGCTGGGCTGTATCGTGGACGGATGCCCCCCGGGAATGGCGCTTTGCGAAGCCGACATGCAGGCTGAGCTCGACCGGCGCAAGCCCGGCAAGTCACGTCATACCACCCAGCGCCGGGAAGCGGACGCCGTGCAAATCCTGTCCGGCGTATTCGAGGGAAAAACCACCGGAACCCCCATTGGCCTGCTCATACAAAACACCGATCAGCGCCCGAGGGATTACACCAAAATCAAGGACCTGTACCGTCCATCTCATGCGGATTACAGCTATGACCGGAAGTACGGAAGGCGCGATTACCGCGGCGGCGGGCGCGCTTCCGCCCGGGAAACCGCCATGCGCGTGGCGGCCGGCGCCATCGCCAGAAAGTATCTCGCGGAAAGCCGCGGCATTGCGATCCGGGGCTATCTGAGCCAGCTCGGCCCCATCGGCATCGACCAGGTGGATTATGGGGAAATCGACAACAATCCCTTTTTCTGCCCCGACGCCGGCAAGGTGGCCGAGATGGAAGCCTACATGATCGCCCTGCGGGAAGCCGGCGATTCGGTGGGCGCCGCCGTCTGCGTATCCGCCAGCGGAGTGCCCGCCGGGCTTGGCGAGCCCGTGTTCGACCGGCTCGACGCCGACCTCGCCGGCGCCCTGATGAGCATCAACGCCGTCAAGGGCGTTGAAATCGGGGCGGGTTTTGCCGCCGTTTCGCAGAAAGGCAGCGAGCATCGCGACGAGATCACTCCCGGGGGCTTTCTCGGCAACAACGCCGGCGGTATTCTGGGCGGCATATCCACCGGCCAGGAAATCACCGCGCGAATCGCCCTGAAACCCACTTCAAGCATTCGCATTCCCGGTCGCACCATCAACACGGCGGGCGAGGCCGCGGAAGTGGTGACCACCGGTCGCCACGACCCCTGCGTGGGCATCCGCGCGACACCCATCGCCGAGGCGATGATGGCCATTGTGCTGATGGATCACCTGTTGCGGGACCGCGCCCAATGCGCCGATGCGCGGCGCTGAACCGCGAAACAAACGGAAACCGGAACCATGAGCGGCAAGACACTGTACGACAAGATCTGGGACGCGCACCTGGTCAGACAGCGCGACGACGGCACCGCGCTGATCTATATCGACCGGCATCTCATCCATGAAGTCACTTCGCCACAGGCTTTCGAGGGGCTGCGTCTTGCCGGGCGCAAACCCTGGCGCAGCGGCGCCAACCTGGCGACCCCGGACCACAATATTCCCACCACCGCCGCTGAGCGCCGGCGGGGACTTTCCGGCATCAAGGACCCGGTCTCCAGGCTGCAGGTCGCCACGCTCAACGAAAACTGCCGCGAATTCGGCATTACCGAACTCGGCATGGAGGACCGCCGCCAGGGCATCGTCCACGTGGTCGGGCCGGAACAGGGCGCAACCCTGCCGGGAATGACCATCGTCTGCGGCGATTCCCACACCTCGACCCATGGCGCCCTCGGCGCCCTCGCCCATGGCATCGGCACATCCGAGGTGGAGCATGTGCTGGCAACCCAGTGCCTGCTGCAGAAGAAGATGAAGAACATGCTGGTGCGGGTCGATGGCGAGCTGGGCGCCGGCGTCACCGCCAAGGACGTGGTGCTGGCGATTATCGGCGGGATCGGCACCGCCGGCGGCACCGGCTGCACCATCGAATACGCCGGCGAGGTCATCCGCAATCTCAGTATCGAAGGCCGCATGACGGTCTGCAACATGACCATCGAGGCAGGCGCCCGGGCCGGCCTGATCGCGGTGGATGACAAGACCCTGGACTACATCCGGGGCCGGCCTTTCGCCCCCGCCGGCGAATTGTGGGAGCAGGCGGAAAAAGCCTGGCGCGAACTGCGCAGCGACGCCGACGCGGGTTTCGACAAGAGCGTGGAATTGCGCGGCGAAGACATCGAGCCCCAGGTGACCTGGGGCACCTCGCCGGAAATGGTGGCGCCGGTAAGTTCCGCCGTGCCCAGGCCCGAAGCCGAGCCCGACAGCACCCGCCGCGGCAACATGGAACAGGCGCTGGCGTACATGGGGCTGGAAGGCGGCACGCCCATCAGCGACATCCGGCTCGATTACGTCTTTATCGGCTCCTGCACCAATTCCAGAATCGAGGATCTGCGGGAAGCGGCCCGGGTGGTGGAAGGCAGGCGCATTGCCGACAACATCGAATGCGCCCTGGTGGTGCCCGGTTCGGGCGTGGTCAAGGAGCAGGCGGAAGCGGAAGGACTGCATCGCATCTTCAGTGAGGCCGGCATGGAATGGCGCGAGCCAGGCTGTTCCATGTGTCTGGCGATGAACGCCGACCAGTTGCCTCCCGGCAAGCACTGCGCCTCCACCTCGAATCGAAATTTCGAGGGTCGCCAGGGACGGGGCGGGCGCACCCATCTCGTCAGCCCCGCCATGGCGGCGGCGGCGGCGGTGCATGGCCGCTTCGTTGACGTGCGCGGCCTCTGAGCGGAAAGCGGGAAAAGATCATGAAAGCATTTTCTACCGTGGAAGGTTTGGTCATGCCCCTGGACCGGGCCAATGTGGATACGGATTTCATTATCCCCAAGCAATTCCTCAAGTCGATCCGCCGTAGCGGGTTTGGCGCCAACCTGTTCGACGAGCATCGCTATCTCGACAAGGGCGAGCCGGACAGCGACAACAGCAACCGCCCGCTGAACCCGGATTTCGTGCTCAACCAGCCGCGCTACCGGGGTGCATCGATCCTGCTTGCCCGGGACAATTTCGGCTGTGGCTCGAGCCGGGAGCACGCTCCCTGGGCGCTGGACGACTATGGCTTCCGGGTCATCATCGCCCCGAGTTTCGCCGACATATTTTTTAATAACTGTTTCAAAAATGGCGTATTACCAATTGTTTTGGAAAGAAAAATTGTAGATGAACTTTTCCGGGAAGTGGAAGCGGCGCCAGGCTGTCGCCTCAAGGTGGATCTGCTGTCGCAGGAAATCGTGAAATCAGATGGGGTGAAAATCGCTTTTTCAGTTGGAGAATTTCACCGGCATTGCCTGCTCAATGGCCTGGATGACATCGGCCTGACGCTTGAGGATGCGCCGGCCATTCGCGAATTCGAACAGCGCTGGCGGGAACAGTCGCCCTGGTATTTCCGCGCATGAACGCCTGCAATGTGGCCGTAGTCGGCGCGACCGGCGCTGTGGGGGAGTGCCTGCTCGAAATTCTCGCCGAGCGGGAGTTCCCGGTAAGGCAACTGCATGCCCTGGCAAGCGAGCGTTCCGCCGGATCTTCGGTGATGTTCGGCAAGCGTTCCATTACCGTGGAAAATCTAGCGGAGTTTGACTTCGGCGAGGTCGGGATCGCCCTGTTTTCCGCCGGCGGTTCGATTTCCGCGGAGTTCGCCCCCAAAGCCGCGGAGGCGGGCTGCGTGGTGGTCGACAATACCTCGCAGTTTCGGAATGAAGTTGATATTCCACTTGTTGTAACCGAGGTAAACCCTCAAAATATCGAGGATTTCCGAAACAGGAATATCATTGCCAACCCCAATTGCTCCACCATGCAGATGGTGGTGGCGCTGAAACCGATACACGATGCCGCCGGCATTCGCCGGATCAGTGTGGCCACCTACCAGGCGGTTTCCGGGGCCGGTCGTTCGGCGGTGGGGGAGTTGGCGTCCCAGACCGCCGAATTGCTCAATGGACGCCCCGCCGAGGCCGATGTGTTCCCGAGCCAGATCGCTTTCAATGCCCTGCCACATATCGATCGTTTCCTGGATAACGGCTACACCCGGGAAGAAATGAAAATGCACTGGGAGACCCGCAAGATACTTGGCGATGAAAGCATCGACGTCAGCGCAACCTGCGTGCGTATTCCCGTGTTCTATGGCCATTCGGAAGCTGTGCAGGTGGAAACCCGGCAAGCGATTTCGGCGGCGGAAGTGCGGGAACTGTTGCTCGATGCGCCCGGGGTGCGGCTGGTGGATGAACCGGAATCCAACGGCTATCCCACGCCGGTGGAGCACGCCGCGGGCACTGACCCGGTCTTTGTGGGCAGGGTTCGGGATGATTTTTCTCTGGAAAATGGCATAAATCTCTGGATAGTGGCCGATAATATCCGCAAGGGCGCCGCCTTGAACACGGTGCAGATTGCGGAAATCTTGCTTGCCGAGTACTTATCGTAAATACTGGCGGGCTTGGAAGACAGATCACCTGTCAGCGGCTTTGGGCGCGAAACGGAATCCAACGATTTTGCGGAACAGGAAACCACACCGGACACTGCTGTTTGCGGGTTTGCTGCTGGGCTTTGCGGCAGGCCTGGCGCAGGCTCATGCCACTGTCCCGCAACCCGGCGGCGCCGGGGCCGCCTCAACCGTTGGCGCCGCCGCGGCGAATCGGCAAAGCCTGGAATCGCTGGACCAGCGCATCCTGGAATTGCAAGGCCAACTGGCCCGGGTCGAAGAAGAGGTGGCGCGGGTCAACCGGGAACGCGCGGAATGGCTCGCCCGGCTTGACGATCTCGACGCCCAGATCATACTCGCCAGACAACTGCTTGCTTCCCGGTCGCAACAGATCGCCCTGCTACAGGCCAATCTGGCCGCGGAAGCCAGGCAACAGGCCCAACTCGAAGCCGGCCAGGAAGCGGCTGTTGCCGCCGCGGCGGAAGCGGAAGCGGAGGCGGAAGCCGCCGCCCAGGCGGAACGGGAAGCCGCCGCGGAAGATAGCCTGTTTAGTCCCGTAACGATTGCCATCGGCGGAGCTTTGCTGCTGCTCGGTCTGGCTGTGCTGCGGATGTTGCGCGCAACAGGCCCCGAACAAAATAGCACAGGAAAAGCGACAACAATCCCACCGGAAAATACGGATAAAAAAACAGCGCAAGAAACGAAAAAATATGCGGAGGTTGAAGCGAATCCGGAGCGGGAAGAGTTTCCGACGGACAGGGGAGTCCAGGATCACAGCGGCGATTTTGAGGAAGAAACCTTCAGAATCGAGCCGGGCGGCGGATCTGACGACGCTGCGGAAATTCCGCCCCCGGAAGGCGAATATCCCGATGACCCGGACCCTCCGCAAGACCCGGGAGAAATCCCGGACGACGACGGGGACGACTCCGACGCGGACGACGATTACGTCATCGAACTCGACAACGGTGACGAGGAGGAAATCGCCGAACGGCTCAATCTCGCCTATTCCTTCCATCGGATGGGGGATAGCGAACAGGCTCGCAGAATTCTCGAACAGGTCATCCGGGTCGGCAATGAAGCGCAGGTCGGTGAGGCCAGGCAATTGCTGGCAATCATCCATGACCTGAACTGATCCGTGACCGCCGTACCTCCCCGCGGCAATCGCATCGCCCTGCGGATCGAATACGACGGCGCCGCGTTCGGCGGCTGGCAAAAGCAGTCTTCGCCGGAAATCCCCACCGTGCAGGGTGTGCTTGAACCCGCAATCAGCCGGGTTGCCGATGCGCCGGTCAAACTTGTCTGCGCCGGCCGAACCGATGCCGGCGTCCACGCCACCTGCCAGATTGCCCATTTCGACTGCACTGCCGAGCGCAGTCCCCGCGCCTGGACCGCCGGTGTCAACAGCTTGCTGCCCGATACGGTGAAAATACAGGAAATATGCACTGCAAGCGGCGAATTCAGCGCGAGATTTTCCGCAATCAGCAGGCGATACGCCTACCTGTTGCATCCATCCGGGATCGATTCCCCCCAGTTGGCGGGAAGAGCCTTGCGCGTGGACGAAACACTGGATCTTGACGCCATGCGGGCGGCGGCCCGATGCCTGGAGGGAGAAAAGGACTTCCGCAGCTTTCAGGCGGCGGGTTGCCAGTCGCGTTCGTCCCTGCGCGATGTGCGGCACCTGCGGATCTATCGGCAGCGAGATTTCATCGTGATCGATATTCGCGCCAACGCCTTTCTGCAGCACATGGTTCGCAACATCACCGGATCGCTGCTCGAAGTGGGCAGGGGCGGGCGGGAACCGGACTGGATGGCTGAAACGCTCGCCGCCAGGGACCGCAAAGGGGCCGGCGCAACCGCCCCGGCCGCCGGGCTGTACCTGATCGGCGTGGCTTATCCCGCCTCCTGCGGCGTACCGTCGCGAACCGTGGCGCCGCCCTTGCTGGACCCGCTGCCGGAATTCGCTTGAGCAAAGTTTGCTACAATGCGCCGTTTTTTCCGAGCGGCCCATGGCTGAAATCTGGATCAAGATCTGCGGCGTCACCCGAAACGGGGATGCCCGGGCGATATCCGAATCGGGCGCCGATGCCATCGGCCTGGTCTGTTATCCGCCAAGCCGCCGCCATGTGCCGCCGGAGCGCTTTGCGGAGGTGCTGGAAGGGGTTGGCGGCAAAGTCGGGGTCTTTGCGCTTTTTGTCGATTCCGCCGCCGCCGCCGTGGAGGCCGCGGTGAAAACCGGGCTGGTGACCGGCCTGCAGTTCCATGGCGGGGAAAGCGCCGGATTCTGCGGATCTTTCGGTCTGCCGTACATGAAAGCCCTGCGCGTGCGCGGCGATGAGGATCTGCCGCCCCTGGTCAACCGCTATGCCTCGGCCCAAAGCATTCTGCTCGACACTTGGGACCGCTCGGCCCCGGGCGGCACCGGCAAGACCTTCCCCTGGGAAGTCGCCGCCGCGCTGGTTGCCGCGGGAAAGGACAATATTGTGCTTGCCGGCGGCTTGCGGGCCGGGAACGTGGCCGCGGCCATTCGCAAGGTGCGCCCCCGGGGCATCGATGCCAGTTCCGGAGTGGAGATTGAACCCGGAATCAAGGATCTGTCCAAAGTGACCGATTTCATCAAGGAAGCCAGAAATGCCTGAGCCCGCGGCGGAATTGGGCGCGGAATTTGCGGGCCCCGATGAAAGCGGCCATTTCGGGCCGTATGGGGGTGTCTTCGTCGGCGAAACCCTGGCGCGGGCGGTGGCGGAACTCGCGGAAGCCTACGCCTCGCTGTCGGCGAAACCGGAATTCTGGCGGGAATTTGACGCCGACCTGGCGGACTATGTGGGCCGTCCCTCCCCGCTGTACCTTGCCGAGCGCCTGAGCGAAGCCTGGGGCGGCGCCCGAATCTGGCTCAAACGCGAAGACCTGAACCATACCGGCGCCCACAAGGTGAACAACACCATCGGCCAGGCGCTGCTTGCGAAATACATGGGCAAGACCCGCCTCATCGCCGAAACCGGCGCCGGCCAGCACGGCGTCGCCAGCGCCACCGTGGCGGCGCGGATGGGGCTGGAATGCCACGTCTACATGGGCGCCGAGGACATCGTCCGCCAGGCGCCCAATGTGTACCGCATGAAGCTGCTCGGCGCCCGGGTGCTTGCCGTGGAATCGGGCTCGCGCACGCTCAAGGACGCCATGAACGAAGCCCTGCGCGACTGGGCCACCCACGTGGATCATACCTACTACATCATCGGCACCGTTGCCGGCCCCCATCCCTATCCGCGGATGGTGCGGGATTTCCAGAGCGTGATCGGGCGCGAGGCCCGCCGGCAGTTTCTCGAACGCGCAGGGGCCTTGCCCGACGCCCTGGTGGCCTGTGTCGGCGGCGGCTCCAACGCCATCGGCCTGTTTCATCCTTTTCTCGGCGACCGTAAGGTGGCGATGTACGGCGTCGAAGCAGCCGGACGGGGGCTTGACACCCCGGATCACGCCGCCCCGCTGTGCGCCGGCAGGCCCGGGGTGCTGCACGGCAACCGCACCTATCTGATGACCGATGAACAGGGCCAGATTCTCGACACCCATTCGGTTTCCGCCGGGCTCGATTATCCCGGCGTGGGGCCGGAGCACGCCTGGCTGAAGGATCTTGAGCGGGTGCGATATGTGGGCGCCACCGACAGCGAAGCCCTGGAGGCCTTTCACCAGCTTACCCGCCTCGAGGGCATCATCCCGGCGCTGGAATCGAGCCACGCCCTGGCCTGGGCCGGCAGGCTTGCCGCGAAGATGAACAGGGAACAAAACCTGCTGATCAATCTTTCCGGCCGCGGCGACAAGGATATCGAGGCTGTCGCCAGGCTGGAAGGCGCGAATTTCGGGACAGCCTGATGAGCCGGATTGGGCCATGCGCCGCCCGCGCCAGGGAACAGGGGCGGGGACTGCTGATCCCCTATCTGGTGGCCGGAGACCCGGATTACGACACCAGCCTCGCGCTCATGCATGAACTCGTGGCCCGGGGCGCGGACATGATCGAGCTTGGCATTCCCTTCAGCGACCCATCCTCCGACGGTCCGGCAATCCAGCGCGGCGTCGAGCGCGCGCTCGCCGGCGGCGCCACGCTCGCGGGAGTCCTCGAACTCGCCCGCCGTTTCCGGCAAAGGGATGGGCAAACACCGGTCATACTGATGGGCTATCTCAACCCCATTGAAATCATGGGTTATGGGGAATTCACTTCGGGCTGCGCCGGGGCGGGGGTTGACGGCGTGCTCGTGGTGGACATGCCGCCGGCAGAAGCCGGCGACCTGCCCAACCTGCTGGCGGGGCGGGAGATCGACCGGATCTTTCTCGTTTCGCCCACCACAAGCCCTGGACGCGCCAGGGAAATCATCGAATATACAAGCGGTTACCTGTATTATGTCTCGCTCAAGGGAGTGACCGGAGCGGCATTGGAAGATCGCGGATCCGTGGCGGAGAACATCGCCGGTCTGCGAAACCTGACCGACCTGCCCATCATCATCGGCTTTGGCATCCGGGATGAGGAAACGGCCCTGGCCATGAACGCCCTGGGCGACGGCGTCATTATCGGCAGCGCGCTGGTGGAGAAAATCGAAGCATTGCCGCCGGATGCGGCGGGGCATCCGGAAGCCATCGGCGAAGCCGCGGAGTTGATTGGCAAGGTGCGGCGGGCGCTGGACCACGAAAAATTCCATGGCGGGAATCTGTCGGGGAACCACGACGGGAAGCGAGTTTCATGAGTTGGCTGGACAACATACTGCCGTCGATTGCAACGGCGAAGAAAACCGGCGCCGGCAAGTCCACGGTGCCCGAAGGCGTCTGGAAAAAATGTCCCCGTTGCGACGCCACGCTCTACGGCAAAAGCCTGGAGGACAATCTCGACGTCTGCCCCAAATGCGACCATCACCTGCGCATTTCCGCCCGCCGCCGCATCGCCCTGTTCCTCGATGAAGACGAGCGGCGGGAGCTGCTGGCGGACCTGGCGCCGGTGGACCTGCTCCGCTTCAAGGACCGCAAGCGCTACCGGGACCGTCTCGGCGCCGCCGAGAAAATCACCGGCGAAAAAGACGCTCTGGTCGTCGTCAAGGGCAGGCTTCACGGCAAGCCCCTGCTGCTGGCGGTGTTTGAATTCGGTTTCATCGGCGGCTCCATGGGCGCCGTGGTGGGGGAGAAATTCGCCCAGGCGGTGAATATCTGCATCGAGGAGGACCTGCCCCTGGTGTGTTTTTCCACCAGCGGCGGCGCCCGCATGCAGGAGGCGCTCATTTCGCTCATGCAAATGGCCAAGACCGCCGCCGCCCTGGAACGCCTGCGGCGGTACAGCCTGCCCTATATCTCGGTGCTGGTGGACCCGGTATACGGCGGCGTTTCCGCAAGCCTGGCCATGCTGGGCGATGTCAATATCGCCGAGCCCAATGCCCTGGTGGGATTCACCGGCCCCGACGTCATCCGCCAGACGGTCAAGGTCAAGCTGCCGGAAGGTTTTCAGCGCAGCGAGTTTCTGCTCGAGCATGGCGCCGTGGACATGATCGTGCATCGCCGGGACCTGCGCGAGCGCATCGCATCGCTGCTCGACAAACTCTGCTGGTTCCGGCGGGCGGTGAACTGAATTCCGATCGGGTCGCGCCGTGAATCTGGCCAGTTGGCTATCCCATATCGCCGCGCTGCATCCCCGGGAGATCGAACTCGGCCTTGACCGAATCCGTCCGGTTGCGCAAAGGATGGGCCTGCATCTGACTCCCGGGCAACGCTTGCCCGTGGTGTTCACCATCGCCGGCACCAATGGCAAGGGCTCCGCGGCGGCCGCGCTGGAAGCGATCCTGCTGGCTTCCGGCCTGCGCGCCGGCTGCTATCTTTCCCCCCATGTCGAGCGATTCAACGAACGCATCCGCATCGACGGCGCCGACTGCGGCGACGCCCGGATCTGCGCCGCCCTGGCCATAGTGGAACAGGCCCGCGAGGGCGTCTCCCTGAGCTATTTCGAATTCGCCACCCTGGCGGCCCTGCAAATCTTCGCCGGCGGCGGGCTGGATGCGCTCGTGCTCGAAGTGGGGCTTGGCGGCCGCCTCGACGCGGTGAACCTCATCGACGCCGACGTCATGCTGATTACCAATATCGACCTGGACCACCAGCACTGGCTTGGCGACACCCGGGAGGCCATCGGCGCGGAAAAGGCCGGTATCCTGCGTCCGGGCAAGCCCCTGGTCTACGGCGGAACACAGCCCACCGCAAGCATTATCGGGCGCGCCGCGGAATTGCGGGCGCCGCTGTATCGCTACGGCAGGGACTATGGCGCGGATGCCGGCGCCGATGGCTGGCGCTGGTGGGGGAGGGGAAACGACGGCCCGCTTCGCCTCGATGGGCTCAAGCCGCCGCGGATCTCCCCGGCCGCGATGGCCGCCGCGCTGCAGGCGGCGCATCTGTCTCCCCTGGCGGTTACCCGGGAAGGAATCCGCGCCGCCCAGGGACAGGCGGCATTGCCCGGCAGGCTGGAACTGCGCCGCTGCGCCGAAAGCGGAATGCCCGCGCTGCTGGATGTGGCGCATAATCCGGCGGCGGCGCGAATGCTTGCCGGGGAAATCTCCCGCCTGCGCCGGGAATCGGTTTTTTCCGGCAAACCCGCTGTGGTCCTCGCCATGCTGGCGGACAAGGACCTCGAGGGCTTTGTGGCGGCTCTGGGGGGACTGGTGGATGTCTGGTATATTGCCGGAATCGACGATTCCCGCGCCATGCCTGTTGCCGAGCAGCGCCGGCGGCTGCGGGCCTGTTTGCCCGGGGCCGTCATCCGCGCCGCGGATTCCGTGCCCGAAGCCTGGCGCGCGGCCCGGGAACGCGGAGCGCCGGGGGGGGTGGTGGTAACCGGCTCCTTCCGCACAGTCGCCGCGGTGCGTCCCGGGACCGAGGCGCTTTCGAGGTAGGGTGCTTGAAGCAACTTTTCAGACGGATCGTGATTCCCGCCGTGTTCCTGCTGGCGCTCGGGCTGATTTTCCTGCCCATGATCTTCGACGGCGAGGAACCCGCCCAGGCGCCGTTGACGAGCCGCATCCCCGCGCCGCCGGCGGTTCCCGAACTGGCGGAACCCGTGCAGGCCCGGCCGGTGATTCTGGCCGATACGCCGGCCATCGATGTGCCCGAAGAACAGCGCGCGGTGGCGGAACCGGCGCGGCCCTGGCGCGAGATTCCGCTGCTCGATGAACAGGGTCTGCCCAGTGGGTGGAGTCTGCGGCTTGGACAATTCGGCAGCGCGGAGCAGGCGCGGCGGATGCGAGAGCGCCTGCTGGCGGCGGGCTACCGCGCCTATATCCGCGAGCGGCAAGTGGAATCCGGACCATCGACCCTGGTGTTGGCTGGCCCCTGGCTGGCGCGGGAAACCGCGCTGGACTACCAGGCCGCGCTGGCGGCGGAACTGGGCATTTCCGGCGCTATCGTTCCCTATGAGTTGCCGGAGTTCTGAATCATGTCGTTCCAGGAACTGAATGCGGCGGACCTGGTAATCCTCATCATCCTGGGGCTGGCCTGCCTGCGTGGACTGTTCCGGGGGCTGGTGCGCTCGGTACTGTCCCTGGCGACCCTGGCCGCGGCGGTGGCGCTGGTCTGGCTTTACGCCGGCGGTCTCGCCGACGCCATGGCGGGAATGATCGAAAGCGCGACCCTGCGTGGCGCCCTGGCGTTTCTGGGCCTGTTTCTGGGGGTGATGCTGCTGGGCAATGTGGTGCTGGCCAGGTTCTTGACCGGCATGGTCTCGCTTGCCGGGCTGACCCTGCTGGACCGGGCTCTTGGCGGCGTGTTCGGCATTCTGTGGGGAACGCTGCTGGTTTGCCTGGCCCTGTCCCTGTTGCGGATATTCTTCGGCGGGGCCGATTTCTGGGCCGAATCCCTGCTGATCCCCATGGGCCTCGCCCTGATCGAATGGGCTTCGGCGCTTTTTCCCGAATCTTCCAGTCTGGTTGGCATATAATGGCTGCCCCGACCTGGCAGGAGAGTTGACCGTGTGTGGTCTGGTTGGCGTGGTCGCCGGCAAGGATGTGGGCCTGTGCCTGTACGACACCCTGACGGTGCTGCAGCATCGTGGCCAGGATGCCGCCGGCATCATGACCAGCGATCACGGCAAGCTCAATCTGCGCAAGGACAATGGCCTGGTCAAGGATGTTTTCCGCAGCCGCCACATGCGGCGGCTCACCGGGCAAATGGGCATCGCCCATGTGCGCTATCCCACCGCCGGCAGCAGCAGCCCGGCCCTGGCCCAGCCGCTGTATGTCAACTCTCCCTACGGCCTCGCCCTGGCCCACAACGGCAATCTCACCAACAACCGCGAACTGAGCCGCGGGCTTTTCCGCGACGACCTGCGGCACATCAATACCGATTCCGATTCCGAAGTGCTGCTCAATGTCTTCGCCCACGAGCTGCAGCGCCGGGGCAAGATGTCTCCCACCCCGGAAGACGTCTTCGCCGCGATTACCGGCGTCCACATGCGTTGCCGGGGCGCCTATGCGGTCATCGTGATGATCGCCGGCTACGGCATCGTCGGCTTCCGCGACCCGCACGGCATCCGCCCGCTGGTTTTCGGCGGCCGCGGCCGCGAGGGCAGGCGCGAGTACATGGTGGCCTCGGAGTCGGTGGCCCTGGGCTCCCAGGGTTTCGAAATCGAGCGCGACCTCGCTCCCGGCGAAGCGGTCTACCTCGATTTCGCCGGCAAATTGCACACCCGGGTCTGCGTCGAGCCGGGCATCCACACTCCCTGCATTTTCGAACACGTCTATTTCGCCCGGCCCGATTCGCTGATGGACGGCATCTCGGTGTACAAGGCCCGGCTGCGCATGGGCGAAAAACTGGCCGACAAGCTCAAGCGCCTGCGCGCGAAGCAGGACATCGACGTGGTCATTCCGATCCCGGAAACGAGCCGCCCCATCGCCCTGGAACTCGCCAACCGGCTTGGCGTCAAGTTCCGCGAAGGCTTCGTCAAGAACCGCTACATCGGCCGGACTTTCATCATGCCCGGTCAGATCCAGCGCAGGAAATCCGTGCGCCAGAAGCTCAATGTCATCGACCTCGAATTCCGCGGCAAGAACGTCCTGCTGGTGGACGATTCCATCGTCCGCGGCACGACTTCCAAGCAGATCATCCAGATGGCCCGGGACGCGGGCGCCCGCAAGGTCTATTTCGCCTCGGCGGCGCCGCCCATCCGCTTTCCCAATGTCTACGGCATCGACATGCCGGCCGCCTCGGAGCTTATCGCCGCGGGCCGCAGCATCGAAGAGGTGCAGGAGGCCATCGGCGCCGACTGGCTCATCTACCAGGACCTCGAAGACCTCATCGAAGCCTGCCGCGAAGGCAACCGCGACATCACCCGCTTCGAATGTTCGGTATTCGACGGCGACTACATCACCTCGGACGTGGACGAAATCTACCTCCGCCGCCTCGAAAGCACCCGCAACGACTCCGCCAAACAGGCAGGAATCAAGACCGCCCGCCTCCACGAACAAAGCCTCATGGCGGACGTGTACAGCCAGGAGTAGCGGATATGGCAGAAACCCCCGCAGATTCCGCTGTGGCGGTGGTCGATGAAGATCGGTTGATTGCCGACACCTCGCTGGTGAAGCGGTATCTCGACCGGGCGGTTCCGCCCGAGGCGCCGAGCGCGCGGCGGCGGGCCGAGTACCGCGATGCGATCATGGGCTTGCTGGAGCGCAGGAAGGCCGCCATTGTCGCCCACTATTATGTGGATGCGGAGTTGCAGGAGCTGGCCGAGGAGAGCGGGGGATTTGTGGGCGACAGCCTGGAAATGGCGCGCTTCGGCCGGGATTGCGGCGCCGAGGTGCTGGTGGTGGCCGGGGTTCGCTTCATGGGGGAAACCGCCAAGATCCTGAGCCCGGACAAGACCGTGCTTATGCCCACCCTGGAGGCCACCTGTTCACTGGATCTGGCCTGTCCGGCGGATGAGTTTTCCCGATTCTGCGATGAGCACCCGGAACATACCGTGGTGGTGTACGCCAATACTTCCGCCGCGGTGAAAGCCCGGGCCGATTGGGTGGTGACTTCAAGCATCGCCGTGGATCTGGTGGATCACCTGTCCGCCGGGGGCGAGCGGATCCTGTGGGCGCCGGACCGCCATCTCGGCGCCTATATCCAGCACGTTACCGGCGCCGAAATGCTGCTTTGGGACGCGGCCTGCATCGTGCACGAGGAATTCAAGGCCCGGGGCCTGAAGGACCTGATCCAGGTCCATCCCGAAGCCGCGGTGCTGGCCCACCCAGAATCCCCCGCCGGTGTACTGGAGCTTGCCGATTTTGTCGGCTCCACCACGCAGATCATCCGCGCGGCGAGCGGCTTGCCCAATCGCCAGTTCATCGTCGCCACCGACCGGGGAATCTTCCACAAGCTGCGAATGCGGGCGCCGGACAAGGAATTCATCGTCGCGCCCACGGCGGGCAAGGGCGCCGAGTGCCGCAGTTGCGCGAGTTGCCCCTGGATGGGGATGAATTCGCTCCATGAACTGCGTGAATCGCTGGAAAATGGCGATAACGAGGTGCTGGTGGACACCAATCTCGCCCGGCAGGCGATGATTCCCCTGCGGCGCATGCTCGATTTCGGCAAGCAGATGGCGGGCTCCCAGGAGCCCGCCTAGCCGCTCATCTCCGCGATAATCCGTTCGACTTCCCGGATTTTCTGCTGCAGCCTGGCCTGCTCCGCGGGCGATGCGCCGGTGTCCTGTTCGAGCCGCAAAGCGTACCGCAACTGGTTCCGCGCCGCCGGGAAATCCCCCACCAGGTTGAAGTATTCCGCCCGGGCCTGATGCACTTCGCTGATGTTGCCCGCCTGGCCCTGCGCTTCGGCAAGCTGATACCAGATGTGGTGGTCGTCCGGTCGGCGCCGGGTATGGGCGTCGAGGGTTCTCGCGGCGGCCTCGTAGGCCCGGGCCTGGATCAACGCATCCGCCAGGGTCATGGTCAGGGCATGATTGCCGGGATTGATTTCCAGATGCCGGCGCAGGAAGGGAATCGCCCGTCCCTCCTCATTCTGGCCAATCAGTATTTCGGCCCGGGTCACCACGTAGCTGATGCGGTTGGGGTCCCTGGCGAGCAGCCGCGCCAGGGTCTCCGAGGCCAGCGCGTATTGCTCGTTTTCCCAATAGGCCACTGCCAGGCCGTATAGGAAGGCGTCTTCCTCGACCTCGTTGCGCGGCTCTCCCCCGCGGCGCTCATAATCTGCCACCAGGGCGCGCTTGTCCGGGGCGTAATGATTCACCACCCGGGCCCGCATGAGCCGGTATTCCAGGCCGTCGCTATAGTCCCGGCCGGGATAGCGCACCGCCCGGCTGCGGGCGTCGGCCACTCGGGATTCGGTGAGCGGGTGCGACAGCAGGAATTCCGGTGGCCTGCTGCCAAGCCGGTTCAGGGACATGAGCCGCTCGAACAGGGATCCCATGGCGGCGGGGTCGATGCCGGCATTGAACATGGTGTTCTGGCCGACCCGGTCCGCCTCGGCTTCATTGCTGCGGCTGTGGCGAAGCTGATTGCTGACCGCCATGCCCTGGGCCGCGGTGATCGCCGCCGTGCCGTGCTGGGCGTCGGAAGTCGCCATGACGATGACGCTGGCGAGCAGGCTGGCGAGATACGGAATTCGACCCGCCTGGGCTTCATCCACGCCCCGGGCGAAATGCCGCTGGCTGACGTGGGCGATTTCATGGGCCATGACCGAAGCGAACTCGGCCTCGTTCACCGCATTGAGAAACAGTCCGGTATTGACCCCGATAATGCCGCCCGGCGCCGCAAAGGCGTTGAGTTCTTCGCTGTCGATGATGACGAAGGACAGGCGATGGTCCTTGAGTTCGGAACGCGAGGCCAGCCGGTAGGTGATGTTTTCCAGATAGCTGTTGAGCAGGGCGTCCGGAATCGTCGGCGCGCTGCGGCGAATCTGGGCCAGAAACCGCTGGCCCATGCGGTACTCCTCCTCCAGCGAAACCGTCCCGGAAATCCTGTCCCCCAGGGTGGGCAGCCGCGACTGCCCGACCGTTCCGCCCGGAACCAGAATCGCACCCACCGCCAATGCAACAGTCGGCAAGATCAACCAGCGCATGAAAGCAGCCCGAAACCGCATCCCCAAGAGGGTACCACAGAATTTCATGCAGAGGCCCGACAGGGAGATTCCGCGACTACGCGCGGAATGACCTGATGTCGAGATGCCGTAGGCCTTTGTTGGCAGGCGGGGTGCAGCGGGCGTGCGAGGCAGGAAGCCGAGCCCGAAGCCTACAGGGATGTATTCACGGCATCCGCCGCACCCCGCCTGCCAACAAAGGCGAGATGCCAGTTTTCGCGGCAACCTGCGCAAGAACCCGGTGCAGACAGTCGAGCGGGCGAGTTGCTAGAATGCGGGGATGAATCCGGCGGCCGATATTGAACTTGATCTCAGCGGCTTGCAGTGCCCCATGCCCCTGCTGAAGGCAAAACTCGCGCTGAATGGCATGGCGGCCGGCCAGGTGCTGAAAGTGATTGCCACCGACCCGGGCTCGGAAAGGGATTTCCACATGTTCGCCGAACACAGCGACCACCGGATTCTCCATTTCAGCAAGGACGAAACCGCCTATTGCTACTGGATCAGGAAAGCGTGAAAACTTCGATTGCCGGCAGCATTGTCGCCATGGTCACGCCCATGGCCGCCGACGGTTCCCTGGACGGGCCGGGTTTTGACCGCCTGCTCGAATGGCACATAGCCGCGGGCACCCATGCCATCGTGATTGCCGGCACCACGGGTGAATCGGCGACCCTGTCCCATGCCGAACATTGCGATCTCGTGGCGCGCGCCGTGGACCGGGCTGCGGGGCGCATTCCCGTTATCGCCGGCACCGGCTCCAACAATACCGACGAAGCCCTGCAGCTTACCCGCGCCGCCGCCGACTGCGGCGCCAGCGCCGCCCTGCTCGTGACGCCCTACTACAACAAGCCTTCCCAGCGGGGCCTGTATCGGCACTACGCCGCCATCGCCGAAGCCATCGACATTCCCCAGATTCTCTACAATGTTCCCGGCAGAACCGCCTGCGACCTGGAACTCGAGACCGTGCTGCGTCTTGCCAGACTGGACAATATCGTCGCAATCAAGGACGCCACGGGCGACCTCGGGCGGGGCGGGGAACTTGTGGAAGCATGCAATGTCGCAGAAGTTGCGGTCTACAGCGGCGAAGACGCCGTTACTTTTCCCCTGCTGCGGGCGGGCGCCCGGGGAACTGTCTCGGTGACCGCCAATGTGGCGCCGGTGAAAATGGCGAAGCTGTGCGAACTCGCCCTCGCTGGAGATTTTGCCCGGGCCGCCGCTGTGAATGATGAACTCATGCCCTTGCACCAGGGCCTGTTTGTGGAGGGAAACCCGGCACCGGTGAAATGGGCGCTGCGGCGAATGGGCCGGATTGCATCCGGAATCCGGCTGCCGCTGGTGGAACTCGACCCGCGATTCCACAAACAGTTGGAACAGGCCCTGATTCATGGCGGAGTCAACATCGAAGAGCCGGCCCCGGAAAATGATTGACAGCGTTCCCAGATTCCGAACGATTTCCTGCCTCGTCCTGCTTGCCCTGGTCACGGGTTGTTCCGCCATCGGCGGGGAAGGTGGCCTGTTCGGCGGTCGCGACGACGAAGCGGGCGAGGATGAAGGTTTTCTCGGGATCGGCGGCGAAGACGGCATCTTCGGCATCGGCGGCGACCCGGAAACCTACCGCGACGCCCGCATCATGCCCCCCATGGAAATCCCGCCGGAACTGGACAGCTACACCATTGACGCGCTGTACGTCATTCCCGAAACGCCGCTGATTTCCGGCGTGACCTTCGCCGACGACATTCCCCTGCCCAAACCCATCGAAACCCGGCGCCGGGAAGGCGTTGTCATCCAGGCCCTTGGCGACCGCCGCTGGATCGTGATCGATGCCACCCCGGCCCAGGTCTGGCCGCTGGTGCGGGATTTCTGGAGCCAGCTCAATCTGGAACTCGACCTGGCCGATCCGGGCGCGGGCGTCATGGAAACTTCCTGGCTCGAATCCAGCAATGCGCCGGAATTTCGGCAAAAATACCGCGTGGTGATCGAGCCGGGCCTGCATTCGAGTTCCTCGGAAATCACCCTGCGGCACCAGCGGAACCTGCGCACCCAGCCGCCTCCCCTCACCGTGGAATGGCCCGGGGTTTCCGACGACCTGGATCTGGAAAGACAGATTCTCGACGCCATTTCCCAGTATCTCGCCGACCGCAACGACATCTACCAGGCCTCCACCGCCAGTCTGCTCGCCGGCACCATCGAAGGCGCCCGCAAGGCGAACATCGTGGACGCCGCCGGCAGCCCGCCTTTCCTCGCCCTGCGAATCGATTACGACCGGGCATGGGTGCAGGTGCGCCAGGCCCTGGGCAACGCCGAGGTGGAAATCCTCGATTCCAACCGGGAAGACTCGGTGTTCAACGTGCGCTTTGCCGGCATTATCCAGCAAGCCCCCGAACCCGGCTTCTTCCGCCGCCTGATCGGCGGGTCGAATGAGGCTCCGGAACGGATCTATCGGGATTTCACGCTCCACCTCGAAGACGCCGGCGGCAGCATCAACGTCACCTCGGAGGCGCTGGAAGAAGCCGAAGACAGCGCCCGGCTCAACCGCGAACTGCTTCAGGTCATCATCGAAAATCTGGTCTGATTTCCAGTATCCCGGATTTATTCGCAATTCTCCGGCGCCTGCAGGTTCGAGCGTAGCCTTTCCCGCAAGGCTTCGATTTGCGCGCAGGGGATGCCGGGATTGCCTTGCAGATTCACGGAAATCAGATTTTCCAGACCGAGCAGGGGGGAAACGTCGGTCAGGGCGTTATCCGACAGGTTGAGCGCGCTCAGCAGGGGCAGGTCCTCCAGCGGTGTCACATTGCTGATGTTGTTGCCGCCCAGGTCGAGAAAGCGCAGCCGCTCCAGCACCGAAACCAGCTCCAGCGAAGCGATTTCCGAAGCCGGGCAGGAAAGCGCCGCAAGCTCGGCGGCCTCCACCCCCTGCTGCTCCATGGCGAAATTGACGCAGCCCTGCAAATCCGCATCGGCAACTTCGCCCGCGGGCAGCCGCCCCTGGGGGTCATACACCGGTCGATCATTCACCGAAACCGCCAGATTCCGCCCGCAGCCCCCCGGAACAGCCGCCAGCGCCGCCACCGTCAGAATCAATCCGCCCATGGTTTTCCAGGCTGCGATTCTCATTTCGGCGCTTCGCCCCTCCAGTCATTCTGCGCGAAGCGAAGCGCAGTCGCAGAATCTCTTTCAGCGGCCACGCAATGAGATTCCGCGACTGCGCCTGGCGCCATAATGAGAATCGCTGTCTCCACCGCTCCATTCTGGCATTTGGGAACCAATATGGATAGCATGCGCATCTCGGGAGATGGCGTGCTCCGCTGGTAACCGGCTTCGGATTCCACCCTGCCTTCTGATCCAATTCAATAATGAGGAAGCAAGCATGAGAATTCTACCGGCCGCACTGCTGGTCAGCGCGGCGCAGGCGGTTTCATTTTCCGCCGCCCAGGCCCAGGATACAACCAGCCTCGAAAGCGAAGACGACCGGATCGCCTATGCCATCGGCATGAATGTGGGCATGAACGTCATGTCCCAGGGCTTGCTCGAAGGGCTTGACGTTGACCTGTTTGTGGCTGGAATCACCGACTCCATGGATGGCGAATTCAGCCTGGGCATGGAGGAGATGTCTGCCGCGCTGGATACCTTCCAGCAACGCCAGCAGGAACTGATGGAGCGGCAGATGGAAGAAACCCGGGCCGCCGCCGCGGAAACCCTTGCCGCCGGCCAGGAATTCCTGTCCCGGAACGGCGAGCGCGGCGAAGTCGTCACACTGGATTCCGGCCTGCAGTACGAAGTGCTGGAAAACGGTCCGGGCGGCGCATCGCCGGGCGCCGGGGATGCCGTACTCGCCCATTATCACGGCACCCTGACCGACGGCTCGGTATTCGACAGCTCCGTGGACCGGGGCGAGCCGGCGCAATTCGCCCTGTCCCAGGTGATTCCCGGCTGGACCGAGGCGCTGCAACTGATGAGCGTGGGCGACCATTGGCGGCTCTTCATTCCGGCGGACCTGGCCTATGGCGAATCCTCGCCCACCCCGGCGATTCCACCCAATTCGGTGTTGATTTTCGATGTGGAGTTGCTGGAAATCGTTGACTGAATAACGGACGCGCCGTCCCGTCTCGCCCCATGACTGATCCGGCCCTGCCCGAGGATTTGCTGGACTTCATCCGGCGCTCGCCCACGCCATACCACGTGGTGGACAATGCCCGCCTCATGCTGCGTGATGCGGGCTTTCGGCATTTGACGGAAACCAAACCCTGGCCCGATGCCGTCAGCGCCGGATTCGTCACCCGCGATGACGGTTCCCTGATCGCCTTTCGCGGCGGCCGCAAGCCCTTGCTTGAAAACGGCCTGCGTCTGGCGGGCGTCCACACCGACAGCCCCTGTCTGCGGCTGCGGCCAAACCCGACCCGGGAAAGCCAGGGCTATGGCCAGTTCAGCGTGGAAACCTATGGCGGCGTGCTGTTGCATCCCTGGTACGACCGCGACCTGTCTCTGGCCGGCCGCATCAGCGGGTTGGACGATGCGGGCGGCCTGGTCTCTTCCCTGATCGATTTTCGCGATCCCGTCGCCTTCATTCCCAGCCTGGCGATCCATCTCGATCGGGAGGCCAACAAGGGCCGCAATATCAATCCCCAGACTGAACTGTCGCCGGTGGTCCTGCGGCTTGGGGAGGGCGAGTCCTTCGACCTGGAGGAGGTCCTGCTCGAACGCATCAGGCGCGACCGGCCCGAAGCCGGTTTTGCCAGGGTGCTGTCCTGGGATTTGCTGCTGTACGATACCCAGCCGCCGGCCCGGGTGGGGATCCATGGCGAGTTTATCGCTTCCGCCCGGCTGGACAATCTGCTGAGCGCCTTTGTGGCGTTGCGGGCCCTGCTCGATGCGGAGGATGAATACGCTTCGGTGATCGTCTGCAACGATCACGAGGAAGTCGGCAGCGTTTCCGCTTCCGGCGCCAGGGGCACTTTCCTCAGCGCCGTGCTCGAACGCCTGATCTCGGAGGAGGACAAGGGCGCCGGCGGTTTCAGCCGGCTCATGCAAAATTCCCTCATGCTTTCGGTGGACAACGCCCACGGCGTCCATCCCAACTTCGCCGACCGCCACGACGGCGGACATCGCCCCATGCTCAATGGCGGCCCGGTGATCAAGATCAATGCCAACCAGCGTTATGCCGGCAGCAGCCGCTCGGTGGCGCTGTTCAAGGCGCTTTGCGGGAAAACCGGCGTGCCCTGGCAGTCATTTACCAATCGCGCCGACCTCGCCTGTGGCAGCACCATCGGCCCGCTCACCGCCGCGGAGATTGGCATTCCAGTGCTCGACATCGGCGTTGCCCAGTTCGGCATGCATTCGATTCGGGAGCTTGCGGGGAGTGAAGACCCCGGCCATTTGCTGCGCTGCATTACCGCTTTCTACAACCGGCTCGTCTGAATCAGGCGCCTTGCCGCCGCAGACTGCGTATCGGAAAACGCAGGGGGTCCAGGGCCGCTCCCTGGGCCGCGGCAATCTCCGCCGGTCGGGCTCGCCGGTGCGCACAGGGTATGCATCCCCGCCGCCGTGCTTGTATTGGCGTCAGGTTTCTTGAAATTCATTCCCGAGACACTTCCCCCGCTGTCAATAACTCTATCATGGGAGCATGGGCTCATGGCCCTGCCTTTGCCGGGCTGTGGTTGTTCGCTCGCGGGCGGCATGATAGCTTGACGCCACTCGCCCGTGCCGGAATTGGTCATTGATCTGACGGAGTTTGACTGCGGTGAACGTGTTTCGATACTTCCTTGGGGCATTCCTCGCCGTGCTGCTGATCTACACCGCCATTGTTGTCCTGAATCATGGCGCGAACCTGCTGCCGGTGTTTTTCGGCGATATGGCGCGGATGGGCTGGGCTGGCCAGTTCAATCTGGATTTTGCCGGTTTCCTCCTGCTGTCCGGCATCTGGACCGTCTGGCGCAACGGTTTTACCCCGGCAGCCTGGGGGCTGGGCATTCTGGCATTGTTTTTCGGCATGCTGTTCCTGACGATCTACCTGCTTTTCCTGATCTCGCGGGAGCGGGGCGACCTGAAGCGGATATTGCTGGGACCCGCGCGCGCAAGTTGAATCCCGTTTGCGATAGAATCCACCGGCGATTGAACCGGACGAATCCGCCATGCTCGAAATCAGCAGCCAACTCAACAAACTCAGGGAACTCTCCAAGCGTACCGAAAGTCTCAGGGGGTATCTTTGACTATGCCGCCAAACGCGAACGCCTGACCGAGGTGGAGCTCGAACTTGCCGAGCCCTCGGTATGGGAGAAGCCCGAGCGCGCCCAGGCATTGGGCAGGGAACAATCCGGGCTTGCCGGAGCAATCGGCGCAATCGACGAGTTGGAAACCGGCGTGGCGGAATTGCGCGAGTGGTTCGTCCTCGCCCGGGAAGCCGACGACGGCGAACTGCTGCGGGAAGCCGACGCCGAACTGGAGAAGCTGCTGGGGAAGCTCGAGGCGCTGGAATTCCGCCGCATGTTCGCCGGAGAAAGGGACCCGGCCAATGCCTGGCTCGAGATTCAGGCCGGCTCCGGGGGCACCGAAGCCCAGGACTGGGCGGAAATGATGTTGCGGATGTATCTGCGCTGGGCCGAAGACAAGGGTTTCGACACCGAACTCACCGAGGCCTCCGGCGGCGATGTGGCGGGAATCAAGAGCGCCACGGTGCATGTGCGGGGAGACTACGCCTTCGGCTGGCTGCGCACCGAGACCGGCGTCCACCGGCTGGTGCGAAAATCGCCTTTTGATTCCGGCAACCGACGCCATACTTCCTTTGCCGCGGTATTCGTCTCGCCGGAGATCGAGGACGATATCGAGGTGAATCTCGACATGAGCGAAGTCCGGGTGGACACCTACCGCTCCAGCGGCGCCGGCGGGCAGCATGTCAACAAGACCGATTCCGCCGTGCGGCTGACCCATGAGCCCTCGGGCATCGTGGTGCAATGCCAGAACCAGCGCTCCCAGCACAAGAACAGGGAAATGGCCATCAGGCAACTCAAGGCGAAACTCTACGAAATGGAGGAACTGCGCCGCAGGGAGCAGTCCCGGAACATCGAGGAATCCAAGGACGATATCGGCTGGGGCAGCCAGATTCGCTCCTATGTGCTCGATTCCTCCCGCATCAAGGATTTGCGCACCGGCGCCGAGACCAGCAATACCGGCGCCGTGCTCGACGGCAAACTCGACCCATTCATCGAAGCCAGCCTCAAGTCTGGATTGTAGGAACATCATGTCGGCACAAGAAGACGATTCCGAACACCGGCTCACCGCCGAGCGGCGGCGCAAGCTCGGGCTGCTGCGCGAGCGGGGCAGGGCGTACCCCAATGATTTCCGGCCTTCGGACAGCGCCGAAGGAGTCAGAAAAGCCTTTGGAGAACTGAACGCCGAAGAACTCCAATCGGCGGGGAAACAGGTCAGCCTCGCCGGGCGCATCATCCGCATGCGCGGGCCTTTTCTCGTGATCGACGACGGCAGCGACGCGGGGCCGATGCAGTTGTATCTCGACAACCGGCAGTTGGCGCCGGAGCTGGCGGAATTGCACAAATTGCTGGACCTTGGCGACATCATCGGCGCCACCGGAGAGCTGTTCCGCACCGGCAAGGGGGAATTGACCGCGCGGGTGGCGGAGTTCAGCCTGCTGGGCAAATCCCTGCGGCCATTGCCCGACAAGCACCACGGCCTCAGCGATACCGAACTGCGCTACCGCCGCCGCTATTTGGATCTGATCGCCAACCCGGAGACGCGGCGGCGTTTTGCCGATCGCTCGCGCATCCTGCGCGCCATCCGCGGCTATTTCGAAGGCAGGGGCTTCATGGAAGTGGAAACGCCCATGCTGCAACACATTCCCGGCGGGGCCGCGGCGCGTCCGTTCGCCACCCACCACAATTCCCTCGACCTGCCCATGTATCTGCGGGTGGCGCCGGAACTCTATCTCAAGCGCCTGCTCGTGGGCGGTTATGGCAAGGTTTTCGAACTCAACCGCAATTTCCGCAACGAAGGGCTTTCCACCCGCCACAATCCCGAATTCACCATGCTGGAGTTTTATCAGGCTTATGCGGTACACAGCGACTTCATGGACCTTACCGAAGACCTGCTGCGAACCGTGGCCCGGGAAGTTTTGGGCCAGACCCGCATCCACTGGCAGGGCAGCGAGATTGATTTGGCCGGGGAGTTTCGCCGCATGAGCCTGCGAGAGTCCGTACTGGAGCATTGCCGCGCCATTTCCGATCCGTCGCAGCTTGCCAGTCTGGCAAATTTGCGGTCCACAGCCACCGAACTTGAAGTTCCCTTCGATCCGGCCTGGGGTGAAGGCAAGCTGCTGCTGGAAATTTTCGAGCAAAAGGTGGAGCCGCAGCTTTTCGACCCGACATTCATCACCGATTACCCCACCGAAGTATCGCCCCTGTCCCGGCGCAACGATGATAATCCGAAGTTCGCCGACCGCTTCGAGTTGTTCATCGCCGGCCAGGAGCTCGCCAACGGCTTTTCCGAACTCAACGACCCGGAAGATCAGGCCGAGCGCTTTCGCGCCCAGGCCGCCAGACGCGAATCCGGCGATCAGGAAGCCATGTATTTTGACGAGGACTACATCACCGCCCTGGAATACGGCATGCCGCCCGCCGCCGGCGAGGGGCTTGGCATCGACCGGCTGGTGATGCTGCTCACCGACTCTCCCTCCATCAAGGATGTGCTGCTGTTTCCCCACATGCGGCCGGAACATGCCGGCTGAGCCGGCCCGCCAGATCAGGCTCGAAGCATCCTGGCTGGAACAGCTCGGCGGCGAATTCGAACAATCCCACATGCGCGAACTCAGCGCCTTCCTGCGGCGGGAGAAAGCCGCCGGCAAGCGGATTTTCCCGCCGGGGGACAGGATCTTTCATGCCCTGGACGCAACGCCATTCCCTGCGGTCAAGGCGGTGATTCTTGGCCAGGACCCGTACCACGGCCCGGGTCAGGCACACGGGCTGTGTTTTTCGGTGCCGCCGGGGGTGGCGCCGCCGCCATCGCTCAGGAATATCTTTCAGGAATTGCAAAATGACCTGGGTTGCGAGGCGCCGCCACACGGCTGCCTGGAACACTGGGCGCGGCAGGGCGTGCTTCTGCTCAATGCCGTGCTCACGGTGGAGGCGCGCAAGGCGGCGTCCCATCAGGGCAAGGGCTGGGAGCGGTTCACCGACCGCATCGTGGAAGCGCTCAATGCAAGACGCGAAGGGCTGGTGTTTCTGCTCTGGGGCGCCCATGCCCAGCGCAAGGGGGCGATCATCGACCGGGCGAGACACCAGGTCTTGAGCGCCTCCCATCCCTCGCCTTTCTCCGCCGACCGGGGCTTCTTCGGCTGCCGGCATTTCTCCCTCGCCAACGAGTACTTGCAGGCAAATGGAGTGGACGGTATCGATTGGCAATTGCCGTCGCAGCCCTGATTGTTCCTGGGAGCCTGCGCCGCGGGAATTCGCGAAAGCGAAAATTCCTTTTCGCCGCGCCCCTGCCCTTGTTGTCATTTTCAGCATACAGACAGGTGCGGCGGCAAGCCCGCGGCAAGATGCTCAGCCAGGGCGATAGCGGCAGCCGCTGGTGCAGGTCTCGCGCACTTCGACCTCCACCAACTCCGGCAGGGAAGGCCGCAGCCGCTCCCAGATCCAGATCGCCAGATTTTCGCTGGTGGGATTTTCCAGGCCTTCGATTTCGTTGAGATAGCCATGGTCCAGGCGATCAAACAGCGGCTGGAACGCCGCCTTGATGTCGGCGAAATCCCGCACCCAGCCTTCCGGCTCCGAGAGGGGGCCTTGCGCAGTGATCCTGACCTGGAAGGAATGGCCGTGCAGGCGCGAGCATTTGTGCCCGGGCGGCAGATTGGGCAGGCGGTGCGCCGCCTCAATGCGGAACTCCTTGAAAATCTCCATCGACCAAAATGCGCTTTGCCGCAGAAGCGGGCATTTTGCCACAACCCGCACACTTTGGCCTGCGCTTTGTTGACAGCGAACCTCAAGCAAGTACAATGCGCCTTCGCCTGAGCCTGGGTGGTTAGCTCAGTTGGAAGAGCGTCGCCCTTACAAGGCGAATGTCGGGGGTTCAAATCCCTCACCACCCACCAAAGTCATCCTCGACCGGGTTGGCTTGCAGCACAACGGACCGGTAGTTCAGTCGGTTAGAATGCCGGCCTGTCACGCCGGAGGTCGCGGGTTCGAGTCCCGTCCGGTCCGCCATTTTGCTCAGGAATCGTCTCCCGCGTCCGGGCTTGGACCAGCTTGACGCGGCGGATTTTCCCGGGACTCTTCCGCAATGGCGGCGTCAAGCCACCTGGCTGTGGCGACCCGATCCTCAATGTCATCGAGATATTCCAGGATGGCCTGGCGGATATGGAACTGAATCGAGTTGCCGGTGAGCACGGCAAGCAGCGCGAGTTCGTTCTCCAGTTCCCGGGGCAAGTTCATTCTTACCATGGGGCGATCCCTCCAGAGGGCTTCTGATTTTGGCGAAGTGGGTGCTGATCCCTCTGGTTGGGACTGGCTGTCCGTGCGTGAACGATTATATGCGAGAGTCTCGGCAAATCACCCGCACCCGAGGCGACATTGGGTTGACAATGACGCGACGAGTCGAAGCGGGCGCATTGTGGCGGGAAACCGGGAAATTCGGCTACACTCCCCGTCGCAACCCAGGCGAAAGCCAGCCCCGGTTGCGGCCCGGCAATCCGGCGGAAGCGAACACAGACTGATTGATCCATGCGATTGAAATGTATCAAGCTGGCCGGTTTCAAGTCATTTGTTAACCCAACCACGATCAACTTTCCTTCCAATATCTGCGCCGTTGTCGGCCCCAATGGCTGCGGCAAGTCCAATGTGATCGACGCGGTGCGCTGGGTCATGGGGGAAAGCTCGGCGCACAATCTGCGCAGCAGCCAGATGGCCGATGTCATTTTCGAAGGCACCAGCGAGCGGAGCGCCGTGAGCCTCGCTTCCGTGGAACTCATACTCGACAACTCGGACCAGGGATTGCAGGGCGAATTCGCCGGCTATGCGGAAATCTCCATCAAGCGCAAGGTCGAGCGCGGCGGCGAATCACAATACCTGCTGAACAACGCCAGATGCCGGCGGCGCGACATCACCGGCCTGTTTCTTGGCACCGGCCTCGGCCCCCGCAGCTATTCCATCGTCGAACAGGGCATGGTAAGCCGGCTGATCGAATCGCGGCCGGAAGAACTCCGGGTGTTTATCGAGGAAGCCGCGGGAATCTCCAAGTACCGCGAACGCCGCAGGGAAACCGCCTCGCGCATTAGCAGAACCCGGGACAATCTTGAGCGCCTCGCCGACCGCCGCAACGACTTGCGGAAGCAATTGCAGCATCTGGAACGGCAATCCCGCGCCGCCGACCGCTACCGCAAGCTGATGGAACAGCAACGCCTCATCGACGCCTGGGTCAACGCGCTGAGTTGGCGGGACCTGGCCGAGGACATGGCCGAATCCGCCCGCAAGCTGTCCGGACTCGATACCCGCAAGGAATCCATTATTGCCCGGCAGCGGGAAGAAGAGGCCGCCATCGAACGTGGCCGGGTGAAAAATGAGGAACTGCGCGGTGATGTTTCCAAAATTCAGGACAGGAGCATTGCAATCGGCAACGACATCGCCCGCATCGAACAGGATATCAAGCATCATGACGAAAGCATGGAAAAGCTCAGGCAGGACCTGGAAGACACCCGCAGCGACTGGCAGCAGACCCGGGAAGCACTCGATTCGGACCTGGGCCAGATCGCCCGGCTTGAAGCGGAACTCGAACGAATTGAACTGTCCATCAACACCGCCGCGGAGCGGGAGCAGGAATCTTCCCGGCTGGCGGCGGAAGCCGAGAACCGCCGCCAGCAAAGCGAGCAGCGCTGGAGCGAATTCAGTCTGGCGGCGGAGCAGCCAAGGCAGACCGCGCAAGTCGAACAGAACAGAATCAGCCAGTTGCAAAGCAATCTGGAGCGCGCCCGCAAGAGACAGGAAGCCCTGCGAGGCGAACTTGCCGGGCTGGAAACCGATCCTGCTGATTTCACGGCGGAAGAAGAACGCGCCGCAGAATTGAAAAAGGAACTGGAGTGCCTGCGCGAACGCCTCGGCAAGGCGGCGCAGGAGCTTGCCAGCGCCAGAAAACTGCTGGAGGCCAGCGGCGAGGAACTTGACCGGGTCCGGGCCGAAGCCAGGCGGGCAAGCGGCCGCAAGGCCTCGCTCGACGCCCTGCAGCAGGCCGCCCTGGGCGATGACGACGCAGTGCTTGCCGAATGGCGCAAACGGCATGGCCTGGAAGACCGCGCCCGGCTTGGGGAAACCCTGGAAATCGCCGCAGGCTGGGAAACCGCGGTGGAACTCGTTCTCGGCGACCGCCTGCGCGGCATACCCGTGGAAAGCCTGTCTGCCGACTTGCTCGGGGATTTGCCGGGCGCCGATCTGACCTTGCTGGATTTCGCCGGGAAAGCCGCTCGCGGCAGTCAGGCCGGCTTGTCTGCGCTTGCCGACAAACTCAGTCAAAAGACTGCCCTGGGAGGCTTGCTGTGGGGCGTGTATGTGGCGGAAAGCCTGGACGCCGCATTGGCGGCGCGTCCCGGTCTTGCCCCGGGCGAGTCGGTGGTTACCGCCGAAGGCGTCTGGGCAGGCGCAGACTGGGTGCAGATCAGCAAGGCTGATAGTGGGCAATCGGTGATTCTGCGGCAGGCCGCGCTGGATACCCTCGGCGCCGAGATCGCCAGGCTCGAGGAAAAATCACGGTCCCTGGGTCAGAAACGCGGCGGCTTTCGCGAATCACAGGCCAAAGCCGAACAGGAGCGCGAAAACTGCCTCGAACAGATTCAGCGAAAGACCGGCGAACTGAACCGGGTGCGCGCCGAAATCAATGCGCGACAGTCGCGTATTGAAAACGACATCGAACGAAGCCGCCGCATCGCTGAGGAACGCGATGAATTACGGGCGCAAATGGAGCAGGATCAGGCCGGTCTTGCCCAGGCTGAGCAAGGTTTGCGGGCCGCCAGGAAACAAATGTCCGCTGACGCCAGCCGTCGCGAGCAACACCGGCAGGACCGGGAACGGGACCGGCAACGGCTTGTGGAATTGCGCGACAAGGCGGCCGGAGACAGGCAGGAATTGCATGATCTCGCCCTGAAACAGAATCAGTTCGCCACCCAAAGGGATTCCACCCGGCAAAACATGGATCGGATGGCGGTGCAGGTGCAACGCGCCGCCGAGCGGATCGGCAGCCTTCAGACCGCGCATGCGGAGGCGGCCGGCCCAGGCGAGGAACTGGAGCGGCAACTGCAGGAGAAACTCAAGGCGCATCAGGCCGTGCAGGTGGACCTGCAACAGGCCAGGGCTGTTTACAATGCCGCGGAAGAGCAACAGCGGGAACGGGAAAAGAATCGCCGGCAATTGCAGCAGGAGTTGAATGAAATCAACGAAGAGATCACCGAATGCCGGCTCGAAAGCAACAGTGCGGCCACCATGAGCGGGGAAAGGCGCAAATGGCTGGAACAGGCCGGACTGCAGCCCGAGCAGGTGCTGGAGGAGATTCCCGGGGAGCAGACGATTGCAAGCTGTGAGGAGGAACTGGGGAAAATCAAGTCCCGTATCGAGCGAATCGGCGCTGTCAATCTTGCGGCGGCCGAGGAATTCGAACAGCTGACAGAGAAAAAAACCTACCTGGACAAGCAGAATGACGAGCTCGAAAAAGCGCTGGCCACGCTGGAAGACGCCATGCGCAAGATCGACGGGGAAACCCGCGCCCGCTTTGGAGATACCCTGGAAAGCATCAATCAGGGCCTGAAGAACCTGTTCGCCAGGCTGTTTCGCGGCGGTGAGGCCTGGCTTGAACTGACCGGTGAAGATCTGCTCAACGCCGGGGTATCGATCATGGCGCGGCCGCCGGGGAAAAAGATACAGGGCATCATGCAATTGTCGGGCGGCGAGAAGGCGATGACCGCCATCGCCCTGGTTTTTACGATTTTCCAGCTCAACCCTTCGCCTTTTTGCATGCTTGACGAGGTTGACGCGCCGCTCGATGTGGACAATAACAACCGTTTTATCACCTTGCTTCGGGAAATGTCGGCGAGTGTGCAATTCATTCTGGTGACCCACAAGACGATCACCATGGAATCCGCGAGCCAACTGCTCGGCATTACCATGCAGGAAGCCGGCATTTCCCGGCTGGTGAGCGTCGATATCGACGAGGCGGTGGAACTCGTCGAGGCCTGAATCCGGGAAAATTTGCGGAATAGTCAAAACAGGGTGAAAAAATTCGGATTTTTTACTAAAGAATTTGAAGCTGCTGGTGGATATAGCTAATGATTCCAACAAGAATCGGAAACCGCGTGGTTAACAGATAATGGCGGACTTGCGTGAACTTCTGATCCTCGTCCTCGCGCTGCTGATCGTTTTTTCCCTGCTGCGCGCTTTTTTTGTCATTCTCCGCCGCAGAAAAGGGCAGGTCCGGCTGTCCATCGACAAGAGCATCGCCCAGTCGATGGAGGTCGAGGAGCCGGAAGCGGAGGAATTCGATGAACTTCCCAACGGCGGCGCCCGGGTGGTTTCCGCCGTGGAGCCGGGACAGGCCAGGGACTCCGAACGCCTCGACACTGAACCCGGCGAAGAGCATGTGCCGGTACTGACCGATGCGGTGGTTCTTTCCACCCCATCCGGCCGTGGGGAATCCTCTCGCCTTGAAGCGGCGGAAGCCGGAGGGCCGGCAAGTCTCCCGGAGTTCCCGGAGCCGAAACCGCAACCGCAGCGCGACCCGGTGCCCGCCCGCGGCAAACCGAAGCAGAACTGGAAAGCGGAAATCCATGCCGCCACCAGCGGCGCCGCGCCCAATGGCGAAGACTCCGACCTGGACCTCGGCGCAGTTTCCATGACCGCCGGCGAACGCATCGGAGAGCCGCCGAAGTCACCGACAGGCCCCGCATCCCGGCTGGCCCCGGTCACTTCCGGGCCTGACAGGCAATCCGCGGAAATCGCCGAATCCCAGGTGTCCGAAGCCCCCGCCAAACCGGAAACACGGCAAGGGGAGGAAAGCCACGAATTCAGCCCTGAACAAATCATTGCCATTCATGTGCTCGCCTGGGAAGGCCAGGCATTCAACGGGCTTGAGCTATGGCAGTACCTGCTTGCGGCAAACCTGCGTTTTGACGAAATGAAAATCTTCAGCAAGTTCGAAAGTCACCGCGAAAACGCCAAGCCGGTGTTCCGGGTGGCCAATGTGGTGAACCCGGGCACATTCGATGCGGACAATATCGAAGAGTTCACCACTCCGGGTGTCAGCATGTTCATGCTTCTGCCGGCGCCCATCGACAATATGCGCGCCTTTGAGCAAATGCTTACCGTGGCCAGGGGCATAGCGCGAACCTTCCAGGGCCGCCTGCTCGATTCCGCGCGCCAGGAATTGACCCAGCGATCCATCGAACAGGCCCGCCGCAGCATCCGGGAATTCGAAATCAGCACCTGCGGCCCTTCCTCGGTAAACGGTCGAATCTAGACCGTCGTGAGTACCCATTCTGACGCACCTGCCGCCATCCGGCGGGAAGTCGAATCCCTCCGCAGGCAGATCGAGCACCACAATCGCCAGTACCATGGCCTTGACCGCCCGAAAATCAGCGACGGGGAATTCGACGCCATGCTCGCCCGGCTCGAAGAGCTGGAATCCCGTCACGGCCTACAAAGCCCGGATTCTCCCACCCAGCGGGTCGGCAGCGCGCCCTTGCCCGGATTTGTCACGGTGCGGCATGAACTGCCCATGCTGTCGCTCGACAAGGCTTTTGGCGAGGAGGAGTTCCGCCAGTTTGAAGCCCGGCTGATCCGCTGGTCGGAAAGCGAAGACGAGCTTGAGTACTGCTGCGAACCCAAGGTGGACGGGGTCGCGGTGAGCCTGCTGTACCGGGATGGTGTGCTCGAACGCGGCGCCACCCGGGGCGACGGCGTCAATGGCGAAAACATTACCCACAATGTCCGCACTATCCGCGATATCCCCCTGCGCCTCGCGGGTGAGGGGCTTGCCGGCACGGGCATCGAAGTGCGCGGCGAGATCTTTCTCGGCAAGCAGGGATTTGCCGCTCTCAACGCCAGAGCCCGGGAAGAGGAGGGCAGGACCTATATCAACCCCCGCAATACCGCCGCCGGCGCCATCCGGCAACTCGATTCGCGCAATACCGCGCGCCTGCCGCTGCAGATGCTTTGCTACAGTCTCGGCCAGGTGGAAGGTCTGGCATTGCCGGATACCCTGTTCGAGATGTTCAACCTGCTGGATCAATGGGGACTGAACACCAATGCCGATCGGGCGCTCTGCGCCGGCGCCGAAAAATGCCTGTCCTACTGCGAGAAGCTTCTGCAAAAACGTGAATCGCTGGATTATGAGATCGATGGCGCCGTCATCAAGCTGAACCGGCGCGATTTGCAGCAAAAACTCGGCCAGACTTCCCGCAGCCCGCGCTGGGCCATCGCCTGGAAGTTTCCCGCCGAGGAAAAAAGCGCCAAGGTGCTGGCAGTGGACTTTCAGGTGGGCCGCACCGGAACGATTACCCCGGTGGCCCGGCTGGAGCCGGTTTTCGTTGGCGGGGTTACCGTGAGCAACGCCACCCTGCATAACATGGACGAAATCCGCAAGCTCGGGCTTTGCGCCGGCGATACGGTGATCGTGCGCCGCGCCGGCGATGTGATTCCCAAGATCGTTCAGGTGATCGAAGAGGGCGCCAGTCGGGAAGCGGTTGTAATGCCGAAAGTATGCCCGGCCTGCGGTTCCCCGGTGGAGGCGGACGGCGAAGTGCATTTCCGCTGCCATGCGGGCCTGGTCTGTCCGGCCCAGCGCCGCCAGGCGGTGGAGCATTTCGCCTCGCGCCAGGCAATGGATATTGAAGGGCTGGGCGTAAAACTCATCGAGCAACTCGTTGGCAGCGAAAAAGTGGGCAATGTAGCGGACCTGTATCGCCTGACGGCGGATGAGCTGGCCGGTTTCGAGCGTATGGGCGAAAAATCCGCCGCCAAGCTCGCCGCAGCCATTGAACAGAGCAAGCAGACAACCCTGGGCCGTTTCCTCACCGCGCTGGGCATTCGCGAAGTGGGCGGCGCCACGGCGACGGCGCTGGCGGATCATTTTGGCGACATCGAACCCCTGCTTGCGGCAAGCATCGAATCCCTCCAGGAAGTGCCCGATGTGGGAGAGGTGGTGGCGAAGCATATTCAGCGGTTTTTCTCCCGCACCGACAATCTGGCGCTGATTGCCGCCCTGCGCGAAGCCGGCGTGTGCTGGCCGGTGGGGCAGCCGAAGGAGCCCGGCGGAAAACCGCTGACTGGACAGACCTTCGTCCTCACAGGCACACTCGCCCGCATGACCCGCAATGACGCAAAGGCAAGACTCGCCGCCCTCGGCGCAAAAGTGGCGGGCAGCGTCTCGGCGCGCACCCACTGCGTGATTGCCGGCGAAAACGCGGGATCCAAACTGGCGAAGGCGCGGGGGCTCGAACTTCGCATTCTCGATGAGGACGCCTTCCTGGCATTCCTTGAAGAACACGGCGGCGCGGCCTGATGAGCTGGTGGGGGAAGCTTGTCGGCGGCGCCTTCGGTTTCATGCTCGGCGGGCCGCTCGGCGCCCTGCTCGGGGCGGCTCTCGGCAATTACTTCGACAGCGGCCTCGATGGCATCGGCAATGCGGAATCCCTGGGCCATGGCAATACCGAGCGCGTCCAGACAGCATTTTTCACGGCAACCTTTTCGGTCATGGGCTATATCGCCAAGGCGGATGGCCATGTCAGCAAGGAAGAGATCGAACTGGCCGAGCGGGTCATGGGTCAGATGCGCTTGTCGCCGCGGCAGCGGCAAGTGGCCATCGACCTGTTCAACGAAGGCAGGAAAGATGGCTTTCCCCTGCCGCAAGTGCTCGATCAATTCAGGCGGGAAGCCGCCCGCCGCAGCACCCTGCTGCAGATGTTCCTGGAAATCATCGTCGCCACCGCCTTCGCCGACGGCGAAATCGACGCCGACGAAAGGCGGTTATTGCAAACCATCGCATCCCGGCTCGGTTTCGCCGCTGCGCAACTCGATGAGTTGCTCAACCGTATCGCCGGCCAGGCGCGATTCGGCCGCAGCGAATCCACGCGGGAGCAGTTGCGCGCGGCGTATCAGTTGCTCGGCGTCAGCAGCGGGGCAGGCGACGGGGAAGTGAAGAAGGCCTACCGCCGGCAAATGAACCAGCATCATCCCGACAAGCTCGTGGCAAAGGGCCTGCCCGATGAAATGATGGAAATCGCCACCCGCAAGACCCGGGAAATCAAGGCCGCCTACGAACTGATCAAGGCACAGCGGTCAACATCCTGACTTCGGAAACTCCCTTCCCGTCATTCCGCGCGGAATGACGGGAAAAAAGGCGCAAGGTGACGGGAAGGGAGAGGCGCAGGGTGACGGGAGCGCTGGAAAACGACTGGCTACATGAAGGTTTCGTTGATGTCGGCGAGCACCTCTCCGCCGGGGCAGAGATCGTGTTCATTGAGGCGGTTGAAAGGCTTGTTGACGGTGTCGGCGAGTTCGTGGAAATCCGACTGGTCCTGATTGATATACAGCAGCCCCGTGGCGATCTTGCCCTGCTTCTTGTATTCATTCACGTGCAGCAGGGCATTCTCCCGATTGCCGGGATCATAGCCTGTCCCGGTCTTGTGCAAGTGGATCACCGAACCGTCGTGCAAGGTGATTTCCTTGTCCTTGCCCGCCGAATATCTCGCGGTGATTTCCCTGCGCATGGGCACGAAATCGATCTCGCTCAGTACCACGTTGTTTTCCCAGGTGTTCTTGTAGCCATGGGCCGACAACGGCGTGTTGTTGAAGGTGACACAGGGCGAAATCACGTCGATCAGGGCGAATCCCCGGTGGCTCAGGCCCGCCTGGATCAGGGGCACGAGCTGTTCCTTGTCGCCGGAAAAACTCCGGGCGACAAAACTCGCGCCAAGATCGATGGCCAGGCTGACCAGATCGATATTGTCGTACTGGCTTTCCTCCCCGGACTTGGTTTTCGAGCCCAGGTCGGCGGTGGCGGAAAGCTGGCCCTTGGTCAGGCCGTAGGTGCCGTTGTTGGCCACGATATAAAGCATGTTGATGCGGCGGCGCACGATGTGGCAGAACTGGCCAAGACCGATGGAGGCGGTGTCGCCGTCGCCGGAAATCCCCAGGTAGTACAGTTCCCGGTTTGCCAGATTGGCGCCGGTGGCAATGGACGGCATGCGCCCGTGGACCGAGTTGAACCCATGGGACCTTTCGAGGAAATACGAAGGAATCTTCGATGAACAGCCAATGCCGGAAACCTTGGCGAGTTGATGCGGCGCCAGGGACATTTCGTGAACCGCATGAATGATCGCGGCGCTGATGGAATCATGGCCGCAGCCGCCGCAAAGCGTCGTCAGGGTGCCTTCATAATCCCGCCGGGTGTATCCCAGATCGTTCTTCCGCAATTGCGGGTGGTGGAATTGGGGTTTGACGATGTAACTCATGGTGGAATCGCTCTTCAGGCCGACGCCTGCTCCTGTTCCGGCGCTTCCGGCAGGTCCGCAAGTATCGCCGCCTGGATTTGATCGGCGCTGATGACCACGCCGTTGTAGCTCAGCACCGAGCGCATTTTTTCATCATTGGCGCCGCAGTCGATCTTGAGCAGGCTCTTGAGCTGGGCGTCGCGGTTCTGCTCGATGACGTAAACGGTTTCATGTTCCCCGATAAAGCGGGAAACCGCGTCGTGGAACGGGTAGGAGCGGATGCGCAGGGTATCGAGCCTGACGCCGCGCTTGGCGAACTTGTGCTGCGCTTCGGGTATGGCGCCCGCCGTGGTGCCGAAATAGATCATGCCCCGGGAGGCCCCGTCGGCCTGGATTTCGGGCTCCGGCAGCACCTTGCCCGCCCCGGCGAATTTTCTGGCGAGGCGGTCCATGACTTCGGCGTACACGTCGCCGTCTTCGGTATAGGCCGCCATGGCGTCGTGGGAACTGCCCCGGGTGAAGTAGCTGCCCCGCTCGGGATGGGCGCCCGGCAGGGTGCGCCAGGGGATGCCATCGCCGTCCACGTCGAGATAGCGGCCGTACTTCTCCATCTGTTCTAGCTGCTCGCCGCCGAGCACCTTGCCCCGGTCATACCCGCCGGCGTCATCCCATTCCAGCGGGTCGCAAACATGTTCGTTCATGCCCAGTTCGAGATCGCTCATGACGATCACCGGGGTTTGCAGCCGGTCGGCGATATCGAAGGCGGCGGCGGCGAATTCAAAACATTCCTTTGGCGTGGAGGGAAAAAGCAGCACCTGGCGGGTGTCGCCGTGGGAAGCGAAAGCGCAGGAAAGCAGGTCGCCCTGCTGGGTTCTCGTGGGCATGCCCGTGGAAGGTCCCACCCGCTGGATATTGAACAGCACCACCGGCACCTCGGCGAAATAGGCAAGGCCGAGAAATTCCTGCATCAGGGAAACCCCGGGGCCGCTGGAAGCGGTAAAGGCCCTGGCGCCATTCCAGCCGGCGCCGATGGCGATGCCGATGGCGGCGAGTTCGTCTTCCGCCTGGACGATGGCGAATTTCCGCTTCCCGGTGCCGGGGTCGATACGCAGCCGCTTGCAATACTTGCCGTAGGCTTCCACCACGGAAGTCGAAGGCGTCAGCGGATACCAGGAAGCCACCGTGGCGCCGCCGTAGACACAGCCAAGGCCAATGGCGGTATTGCCGTCCATCAGAATCTTGCCCCTGGCCTTGCGCGACGGCCGCAAACGGATGGGCAGGGGGCAGTCGAAATGGTCCCTGGCGTAATGGTAGCCGAGTTCCAGGGCGTGAACATTGGGCAGAATCAGTTTTTCCTTGCCGCGGAACTGTTCGCTGATCATCCCGGTGAGAATCTCAAAATCGATGTCCAGGAAGGCGGCCAGGGCACCCACATAGACGATATTCTGAAACAACTGGCGTTGGCCGGGATGCTGGAATTCCCGCAGGCAGATGTCCTTGAGCGGAATCGGCAGGAAATTCACATCCTTGCGGATGGGCCGCAAGGCCTTGGACGAGTCGTACAGCACGAAGCCATCGGGAACCACCGATTCGATATCGCGGACGATGGTCTGCTCATTCACCGCCACCATCAGGTCGACGCCTTCCCGGCGGCCGAGAAAACCCTTGTCATTGACCCGCACTTCGTACCAGGTGGGAAGGCCCTGGATATTGGACGGAAAAATGTTGTGCGGGCTCACCGGAATGCCCATGCGGAAGATCGCCTTGGCGAACAGGTTGTTGGCGCTGGCCGAACCGGAGCCATTGACATTGGCGAACTTGACGACGAAGTTGTTGACGCTGGCGGTCTTTCGCGTCTTGCCCGTTTTCCGGCTGGCTGCCTGACCGCGGGAACTCATGCGTTGACAGCCTTGGCGGTATTGAAAAGATACTTCTGCATGTCCCAGGCCGCCGTGGGGCAGCGCTCGGCGCATAATCCGCAATGCAGGCAGAGATCCTCGTTCTTGGCCATGATGCGCCCGGTGGCCAGAGAATCGGACACATACAGATCCTGTTCCCGGTTTTCCGCCGGTGCCAGCAGCCTCTGGCGCAGTTCCCCCTCTTCGCCGTTGGCGGTGAAGGTGATGCAGTCGGTGGGGCAGATATCCACGCAGGCGTCGCATTCGATGCAGGACCTGGTGGTGAAAACCGTTTGCACGTCGCAGTTCAGGCAGCGCTGGGTTTCGGCGTATCCGAGGTCCTCGTCAAAACCGAGTTCGACTTCGATATTGATGTCGTTGAGGGTCTTTTCCTTGGCGGCGTGGGGCACGATAAAGCGGACGTCGTTGCTGATGTCGTTATCGTAGGACCACTGGTGAATGCCCATTTTCTGGCTTGCCAGCGTGGTGAGGTCCGCCGGGCGGTCCTTGACGTCGCCGCCTTCGCAGAGCAGGTGGATCGACAGCGCGGCGGCGTGGCCGTGGGCCACCGCGGTAATGATGTTGTCCGGGCCGAGGGCGGCGTCGCCGCCGAAAAAAACCTTTTCGTGGGTGGACTGGAAAGTGGTCCTGTCGAGTACCGGCAGTTCCCAGCGGTCGAATTCAATGCCGAGGTCGCGCTCGATCCAGGGAAAGGCATTGTCCTGGCCAATGGCGCAAAGCACGTCGCCGCATGGCAGGATCAGCGGCTCTTCGCCGGTGGGAATCAGCAGGCGCCGACCGTTGCTGTCATATTCCCGGCGCACTTTCTCGAACTCCATGCCGCTGAGCTTGCCGTCCTTGAGCAGATAGCGCCTGGGCACGCAGAAATTGAGGATGGGGATATCCTCGTTCATGGCGTCTTCGATTTCCCAGGGCGAAGCCTTCATTTCATCGAAACCGCTACGCACGACCACCTTGACGTCCCTGCCGCCGAGCCGTTTGGAACTGCGGCAGCAGTCCATGGCGGTGTTGCCCCCGCCCAGCACGATCACCGTCTCGCCGATGGAGTCGATATGCTCAAAGGCCACATTGGCCAGCCACTCGATGCCGGTGTGGATATTGGGCCCGGCCTCTTCGAAGCCGGGCAAATCCAGCGTCTTGCCCAGCGGCGCGCCGGTGCCGACGAATACCGCGTCGAAGTCTTCGGCGAGCAGCGCCTTCATGCTGGTGATTTCCGTGCCGAAGCGGCGATTCACCCCCATGTCCAGCACGTAATTCAATTCTTCCTCAAGCACTTCCACCGGCAGGCGGAAGCGGGGAATCTGGGTGCGCATGGCGCCGCCGGCCGCGGCGTCGCGGTCGAACACGGTGATTTCATAGCCCAGCGGCAGCAGGTCCCGGGCCACGGTGAGGGAAGCGGGGCCGGCGCCCACCAGAGCGATATGGCGGCCGTTCTTGCGTTTGGGAACGTCGGGCAGGCGGTTCTTGATGTCCGACTTGTAATCCGCCGCCACCCGCTTCAGGCGGCAAATCGCCACGGGCTGCTCTTCCACCCTGCCGCGCCGGCAGGCGGGCTCGCAGGGCCGGTCGCAGGTGCGTCCGAGAATGCCCGGAAACACATTCGACTCCCAGTTGATCATGTAGGCGTCGGTATAGCGTTTCCCGGCGATCAGGCGGATGTATTCCGGCACGGGCGTATGCGCGGGGCAGGCCCACTGGCAATCGACCACCTTGTGAAAGTAGTCGGGATTGCTGATATCGGTCGGTTTCATCGGGTTTGGGTGTCAAGTCGATTTGGCGGCGCAATGGTGAAGGCAAAGGCCCAAAGTATAGAAAATTTTTCCGCCACTGTACGCGATTAGCGGCATTAGCGCGGTAATACTGAGGAATTTTCAGATTTCAGGGCGAAAAATGCCCGGAAAAAAGGCCCGGTACTTGCGTACCGGGCCAAACGCACTATCAAGGGAGAGATAAATGAATCAAGTTCCGGCAAACCGGAAAAAATCCACTTACGCACCATGAGACTGGCCTCCCGCAAAAAAGTTCCGGCCCCGTAAAAAATATTTTCTGCGATTGCGCCGCCGTCATTCCGTGCGCAGTCGCGAGTCAAACGATATGCCCCACCCATCTTCCCGCCAGCACCACCCCTGACCACAGCGCCAGCGACAGGGCGCCGATGATTTTCAGTTGCGGGTTTGGCGCCGCCGACTGCGCCTGTTCGTCCAGGCGCCGATAGATGCGGAAATGGAACCAGGCCATGTTGGCGCCGGCGAGGGCCAGGAGAACCATTTTCCACTGGAATGCGGGGTTCAGCACGTGTGAGGCGGCGCGGGTGATGAACATGCCGAGGCCGGTGACGGTGGCGAAGAAGAATGCGCCCCAGGTCCAGGGGATGAGTTCGCGGGCCAGTTCGCGGACGGAATAGCGCATGGCGGCGAGTCCGAGCAGGCGCAGATCGACAAAAAGGATCGAGCCGACCACCATGGCGATGGTGATGACGTGGATCGATTCGATGAAGGGAAACAGCCAGGTGCCGCCGATTTCCCAGCTTATCGGCCAGTTTTCCACCTCGATCCAGAATGGCGCCCTGAGGAAATCCGAAAGCATGGTGCCTACCTTCGTACCTTGCTTCCGTTCCTGCGCAGAACAGATTCCGAAAAGATCCTGCGACTTCGCGCGGGATGACAGGAAAGCGGATGGGCTGGAAGTTTGCTGATCATCGCATCAGGCCGGGTGGTAGAGGTATTCGACGTAGGCGATCCAGCGGCCCGCCATGGCCGCCATGATCCACAGGCCGAGCGAGAGCAGGGCGGCTGTCTTGACCTTGAATGCCGCGCGCCCGTGGCTGGCGAAATCCGGCTGGCGGCTCCAGAAATGGATCAGCAGCGTGGCCGCGATGGCGCCAAGCAGAAAAACCGCCTTCCAGCCAAAAATCGGGTTGTTGAAGTAGCGCAAGGGCCGGGCGAAGACGAAAAAGGAGCCGGATACCAGATTCGAGGCCAGCGCCCACCAGAGCCAGGGCAGGAGCCGGTTTGCCATTTCCGGAAGTTGCTGGGAAGGAACCGCGAGCCCGAGAATGCGCAGGTCGAGCATGACGATGGAGCCCATCACCACCGCGATGCCGAGGATATGCACGCTCTGGATAATCGGCGGGAAGCCGGGAATATTGCCCAGGGCCCAAAGCGCCAGGGACTGGCTCATGGCGCCGTCGAGAAATTGGCCTGTGGCTGTCATTCCATCGCCTGGTCGGTCACCGCGCCTGCGGACGCCGAGGACACCGTGGCGGCGTACTTCGCGAGCACGCCGCGGGTGTAGCGCGGGGCCGGCGGCTGCCAATCGGCCAGCCGCGAGTCGATTTCATTTTCGGCGAGATCGAGCGTCACGCTGCGGGCGCCGGCGTCAATGCTGATTGGGTCGCCGTCCCTGATGATGGCAATCAAGCCGCCATTGATCGCTTCCGGCGTGATATGCCCCACCACAAAGCCGTGTGAGCCGCCGGAGAAGCGGCCGTCGGTGATCAACGCCACATCGGCGCCGAGTCCCTTGCCCATGATGGCCGAAGTCGGCGACAGCATCTCGCGCATGCCCGGAGCGCCCCGGGGGCCTTCGTAGCGGATGACGATCACGTCGCCCCCGGCGATTTCCCCTGCGAGAATGCCCTTGAGGCACTCTTCCTCCGAATCGAACACCCGCGCCGGGCCCGAGAAGCGGTCGCCTTCCTTGCCGGTCAGCTTGGCCACCGCGCCTTCCGGGGCGAGGTTGCCGCGCAGTATCACCAGATGGGATTCGGCCTTGATGGGATTGCCCAGGTCCCGAACGATTCGCTGCCCAGGGGGATAATCCGCCACATCCGCCAGGTTTTCCGCCAAGCTGCGGCCGGTGACCGTGAGACAGGAACCATCCAGCATTCCCGCATCGAGCATGCGCTTCATCAGGGGCTGGATGCCGCCGATCGCGATCAGTTCCGACATCAGATAATTGCCGCTGGGGCGCAGGTCGGCGAGCACCGGGGCATCCTTTCCGATGCGGCTGAAATCATCGAGTTCCAGCGCAACGCCCATGGTATGCGCCATGCCGAGCAGGTGCAGCACGGCATTGGTGGAGCCGCCGAGGGCGATCACCACCCGGATGGCGTTCTCGAATGCCGCCCGGGTCATGATGTCGGAAGGCTTGATGTCCTCGGCGATGAGTTTCACGACGGCCGCTCCGGCGCGTTCGCAGTCCGCCCGCTTGGCGCCGGACACCGCGTCCTGGGCCGAGCTGTTGGGCAGGCTCATGCCCAGCGCTTCAATCGCCGACGCCATGGTGTTGGCGGTGTACATGCCGCCGCAGGAGCCGGGGCCGGGGATCGCGGTATCCTCGATCCGCTTGAGTTCGATATCGGAAACCTTGCCGGCGGAATGTCCGCCCACGGCCTCGAACACCGAAACCACATCGGTGCGGCCGGGGCCGGGCTGAATCGTGCCGCCGTAGATGAATATCGAGGGGCGGTCGAGCCGCGCCAGGCCCATGACGAGCCCCGGCATGTTCTTGTCGCAGCCGCCGATGGCGATGATGCCGTCGTGCCCCATGCAGCCTGAGACGGTTTCCACGCTGTCGGCGATGACTTCCCGGGACACCAGCGAATACTTCATGCCCTCGGTGCCCATGGAGATTCCGTCGGAGACGGTGATCACGTTGTAGATCACGCCCTTGCCGCCGGCGGCGTCGGCGGCGCGGTTGACGGTTTCCGCCAGCTTGTCGATGTGCATGTTGCAGGGCGTGACCATGCTCCAGGTCGATGCGATACCGATCTGCGGCTTGGCGAAGTCTTCGTCGGCGAATCCGGCGGCGCGCAGCATGGCCCGGCCCGGCGCCTGTTCGACGCCATCCACCACCAGCCGGGAGTGCTTGCGCAGTTCCTTGTCTGTCATGGAGTCTCCTCATGTTCGAATGGTTCAGGCGGCACGCCCGCAATATACAACAGCCGGCGCTTTGCCGCATTGACGGGCCAGGAGCCTGTGCCGCAGGACGTGAAAATAGTCACAAAGTAGTCTTGAAATATGCATTATATTGATGCAGACTGAGCCTTGGTCCACACCATCACCGGAAAACCCGATATGGAATTTGCCATTCGCGACGCCAAGGCTCGCCTGTCGGAACTCGTTGCCGCCGCGCGCAGCGGGGAACGGGTGATCATTACCCGGCATGGCCAACCTGCTGTTGAACTCGTGCGCTGCGACCGGAGCGGCGGGATTGATTTCGACCAGCTCGAAGCTGCGCGGCAGCGAATGGGCATCAGCGGGGACGGCAAAGGCTGGCCGGCGGAATACGATGACCCCGCGCTCAGCCACAGAGTGCTTGCTCTTGAAGATGATGAAGCCTGCGGCGCAGGCTCCTGGCCGTGATGCGTGTCCTGCTCGATACCTCCTTCCTGTTCGATTTCATGGACAGGCCATCGAAACTACCGGATGTCGAGCGCAAGCTGCTTGCTTCACCCGGAACGGAAATCCATGTGAGCGCGGTTTCGCTCTGGGAAATGCGGCTTAAGCACCACGCCCGCCACGCTTCGGGCGTGCCCAAGAGTCGTTTTTCCCCCGAGGATGTATTGCGAGTGCTGGAAGGCCAGAAAATCACTTTTCTGCCAATGACCATGGCACACGCCGCAAGTCCGCTTGAAAAACCGATCAACCACAAGGATCCATTCGACGAAATGCTGCTCGTCCAGGCCCAGCAGGAAGGCCTCAGGCTACTCACCAGGGACCGGCTGCTTGCTGGGCATCCCATCGCAGTTACCGCGCGGGAACTCGATTGAGCGAGCCCTCGCCGGTCCAGGGTTCGTCAATGCCGGTACGAAGACGCTCGCCTGTTTGGCGCTGTACTGCGCCCGCGCTTCATAAACGTGTTCGTGAATCACTCGAGCGCCGGGAACACCCGGTGCGCGAAATCGGGATATACTTTCCTCGTACCGACTCGCTAGGAGCCCTCGACATGAATGACCTGAATCTTTTCCGCCCGCTCTTGCTCGGGCTGCTGTTCGCCCTGCCGCTGTCGCCCGCGGGCGCCCAGGAAATGGACGCCGCGGCGGTGGACTATGCCGATATCGACAACTGGCTGTGCCATCCGGATAACGAACTGGATGTTTGCGACCATGATTTGAGCGCCAGCATTGTTCACGCCGATGGTTCGGTGGAGGTGGAAGCCTGGAGCGGGAATGGCGACCCGGCCATAGACTGCTTTTATGTCTATCCCACCACTTCACTCGATGAAGCCACCTATGCCGACCTCAAGCCCGGCCGCCATGAGGAAATCATCACCACTTTCACCCAGTTCGCGCGTTTCCAGTCTGTGTGCCGGGTGTTCGCGCCGATCTACCGGCAGGTCACGATCGCCGGTCTGATGGCCAATGCCGGCAATCTCGCCGGGAACGAGCAGCCCAACTATCGGGATGTGGCCGGCGCCTTCGATTACTACCTGGAAAATCACAATGAGGGCCGCGGCTTCGCGCTGGTCGGCCATTCCCAGGGCACCGGCTTGCTGACCGAACTGATTGCCAATGAGATTGACGGCACGCCACTGCAGGAGCGGCTGGTTTCGGCGGTTCTCGTTGGATTTTCCGTGGTTGTGCCCAGGGGCGAAGTCGCTGGAGGCAGCTTTGACCATGTGCCGCTATGCGAGTCCGCCGATCAGATCGGTTGCGTCATCAGCTACGCCAGTTACCGTGAAGACGTGCCGCCGGGCGGCGAAGGCCTCTACCTGTTCGGCCGCGCGCCGGACGCAGAATCCGAAGTGGCCTGTTTCAACCCCGCCAATCCAGGCGGCGAAGGCGAACTCGACGCCTACATGTCCAATATCGGCGAGATATTCCAGGGAGTCGGCCCCATGCCGATGTGGAGCGCCGCCGCGCCTGAAATCACCACGCCATTCGTCAAGCTGCCTGGTCTGCTCAGCGCCAGTTGCGTCAAGGAAGACGACTTCCACTACCTGGAAATCAGCATCAATGCCGACCCTGCCGACCCCCGCACCGATGAAATTCGCGGCGATGTGCTGACGGAAGGACGGGTCGCGCCTTCCTGGGGCCTGCATCTCATCGACATGACCCTGGCCATGGGCGATCTGGTGGATATTGTGGGCCGCCAGGCGGAGGCCTACCTGGCAAGGTAGGGGCAACCGGCAGACTCCGAATCAATCGACCTGCAGGAGCTTCAGGGTATTGGTTCCGCCCTGGACATCCTGCAGATCGCCTTTGGAGAGAATGACCACATCGCCTTTGGCGATGGCGCCGGATTGCGCCAGGAATTCCACCACCGCATCGTTGATGAGAGCGTAGTCGAGGTTCCCCGTCTCCAGCAGGCGGGGGTGTACGCCCCGGTACAGCGCGGTTCTCGACAGGGTTCGGGAATTGTTGCCAAGCGCGTAGATCGGCAGCCGCGAGCGGCTTCGCGACATCAGCCTGGGCGTATTGCCGGAAGAGGTCAGACAGGCCACGGCGCGCACTTCGGCGAGACGCTCGGCCGCGGTCATTGCCGCCAGGGCAATGGCTTCATCGATGGCGTCGCAGTCGTGATCGAGGCTGGTCTGGGGCGCCGCGAACGGTGTCGATTCGGCGCCCCGGATTACCCGAGCCATGGCCGCGACGGTTTCCACCGGATACTTGCCGGTTGCGGTTTCCGCCGACAGCATGACCGCATCGGTGCCGTCAAGCACCGCATTGGACACATCCATGATTTCGGCCCGGGTGGGGTGCGCGTTATGCACCATGGATTCCATCATCTGGGTTGCGGTGATCACGCAACGATTCAATTCCCGGGAGCGCCGGATAATGTGCTTTTGCATGCCCATCAGGGCGGCTTCGCCGATCTCGATGGCGAGATCGCCCCGGGCCACCATCACCGCGTCGCTGGCGCGGATGATGGCGTCCATGTTCGCGTCGCTGGCGACCGCTTCGGCTTTTTCGATCTTGGCGACGATGGAGCAGGATGCGCCTCGATCCCTGACGAGCTTGCGGGCCCTGCCGAGGTCATCGGCGGAACTCGTGAAGGAAATGGCGATGTAGTCCACTGCCTGATCGCAGGCGAATTCCAGGTCCCTGATATCCTGCTCGGTGGGCGTCGGCGCGGACAGCCCGCCGCCGCGAAGATTGATCCCCTTCCCGGCTCGCAACTCACCGCCCGCGACAACCACGCAGTTCACCCGCGCCCCGTCGACGCCGGTGACTTCAAGCTCGAGCGATTCGTCGCCCAGAACCAGAAAATCCCCGGTCTTGACTTGTTCGGCAAGCGCCGTGAAGCGGGTGGAGATTTTCCGCTCATTGCCATCGTTTTCCGGGATAGCCGGGTCGATGGAAAACTTCGCCCCGGGCGCGAGTGAAATGGGCGTCTTGCAGGCGAAACCGCCAATGCGGATCTTGGGTCCCTGAAGATCGGCGAGAATGGCGACATGGCGGCCGGTTCTGCCGGCAGCCGCTCGCACTTCCCGGATTCTCGCGGCATGTTCGGCGTGCGCGCCATAGGAAAAATTGAGCCGGAAGACATCGACGCCGGCCAGTATCAATGGTTCTATCCGCGGATCGCTGGCAGGCCCGAGGGTCGCCACGATCTTGGTTGCGCGGAGCGCGGAGCGCTTGTTCGCTTCAGGTTTCACCGATAGTTCCTGCACCGTTGCCACCGGAATCCGGGAAGTTTCCAGGGGCGCGCATGATACCAGCGAAGACCACGGGAATGCCTGTGGTGTGGACACCTTCCTGTCATTCTGCGACTCCGCGCAAAACGACGGGAAGGTCTGTCCGCAATTGGCTTTGCCATCAAATGGGTGCTACCCTGACCGGGAGCATGTGCCATAGTCTCCCAGGCCAGATAAGCCCACTCTGACGGACAAAAACACATGACTACCTACTACGCTTACATGGACAGCCCCATCGGCAGCCTGTTGCTCGCGGGAGACGGAGAACGCTTGCACATGCTGCGCTTTCCCGAGGGCAGGCGTCCTCAGGAAATCGAACCGGGCTGGGTCGAGGATTCCGGGAAATTCAAGAAGGAAATCAGCCAGTTGCGTTCCTATTTCGCGGGAGATTCAAAACAGTTTGAGCTGTCGCTGGCGCCGCAAGGCACCAAGTTTCAGCGCAAGGTCTGGTCCGCCCTGCAATCGATTCCCTACGGCGAAACCCGCAGCTACGGCGAACTCGCCAGCCAGGTCGGCAACGGCAAGGCGTCCAGGGCCGTGGGCGCCGCCAATGGCCGGAACCCCATCCCAGTCATCATCCCCTGCCACCGGGTCATCGGCAGCGACGGCAGCCTCACCGGCTTTGGCGGCGGCCTCGAAACCAAACAGCGGCTGCTTGCGCTGGAACAGAACCATTCAGCCGCCGCCTGAAAGCAGGAATGGAGTTCTCTTGACCCAAAAGCGGATGCCGTAACGTTGAGATTCCAATTCCATACACAACTTCCAGCGATTCTCATTTTGGCGCTCCAGCCTTCATGTGATTCCGCGTGAAGCGAAGCATCCCCTCCGTCATTCCGCGCGAAGCGGAGCGGAGTCGCAGAATCTCATGCAGGGATACCGTGAATGTGTTTTTGCCATCCATGGCGCGACTGATCGGGTTTCGCCAATCCCCGGCCTCGCCATCCCAGCCGCCGAGCATAGCTCGGCGGCGCTCGGGACTGTGCACGAAGCTGCGCTTCGTAAACGCTTGCCCTCGCCCTTGTCGAGCCGTTCGGCTCTCAAAGAGCTCTGCTCTTTGCCGGCTACGCCGGTCGGGCCTCACCCCGCGACTGCGCGCGGGATGAACGATGTGGGCGCGCCCATTGCCATAATGAGAATTGCCGCACAACTTCAACATTGCTTGGCGGGCCCTTGCCGGAAGAGTAGAATCCCCTACACATGCTCAGCAGTCAGCAAAACATCATCTGCCGGGTTGCGGCCTGGCTTGGCGAGGACAAGCCGGTCTGGCTCGCCACGATTCTCAAGACCTGGGGTTCCTCGCCGCGGCCGGTGGGCTCCATGCTCGCCTGCACGCCGGACGGGGAACTGGTGGGCTCGATCTCCGGCGGTTGTGTCGAAGAGGACTTTCTCGAACAACTCCAGAACGGCAGCCTGAAGGCGCGGTACGACGCCGAGGGCAAGCCTTTCCGCATCGTGTATGGCGTCAGCGCCGAGGAGCAGGCGCGGCTCAAGCTGCCCTGTGGCGGCCAGTTGCACGTCTTGCTCGAATATCTCGATGCGAACCGCGGCAACCGGGAAGTATTCTCCCGGCTCGCGACGGACCTCGACGCCCATCACAAGGTCAGCCGGGTGGTGGACCTGCAAAGCGGCGGGGTCAGGGCCCGCCCCGGCAGCGACGGGGTCGCGCTGCGGGTGGACGAGAAGCGCATGGCGCACAACCTCAGCCCGATGTACCGGCTGCTGCTGCTTGGCGCGGGCGATGTTGCGCGCTACGTTGCCGAAATGGCCCTGGCCCTGGAATACGACGTGACCCTGTGCGATCCCCGGCCCCGGTATCTCGACAACTGGCATGTGGAAGGGGTGGAGACCACCTCGCGCCTGCCCGATGATGTGGTGCGGGAAAGATTCAGCAACAGCTATAGCGGCATCATCGCCCTGGCCCATGATCCCCGGGTGGATGACATGGCCCTGATGGAGGCGCTGAAGACCCATGCCTTCTATGTGGGCGCAATGGGATCGGAGCGCACTTCGGCGGCGCGCCGGGAGCGCCTGCCGCAACTGGGCCTCTCGGAAGGGGAAATCAGCCGCCTGCACGCTCCCATCGGCTTCCGGATTCACTCCAGGACGCCGGCGGAGATCGCCATTTCCATCATGGCTGAAGTCACCGCCGTGCGCCATTCTCCGAAGTCAGCCTCCCGGTCGGGCGACTGAGGGTCAGACGAATTCCTTCCCGTTCAGGCGAGCACTTTCCGGAACACATCCATCGCCACCGCCATTTCTTCCCGGCTGCCGAGTGAAATGCGGCAGTGGGATTGCTCCAGCGGCGGAAAATCCCGGCCCACCAGCACATTGTGTTCGAGGCAGGCCGAGCGGAATTGCGCCGCGGGCATGCGCAGGTTGACGAAAATGTGGTTGGTGTTGGAGTCGGGCGCCTCGTAGCCAAGATCGCGGAAGAAGCCGACCACTTCCGCCCGGATTTCGGCGTTTTCCCGGATTTCCCAGGCCATGTGCTCCCCGTCCCGGAGGGCGGTCAGCGCGGCGACGGCGCCGAGCATGTTGACATCGCCCATGCCCCAGGCATCGCGAATCCTGCGCAGGGTTTGCGGCTGTCCCAGGGCAAAGCCGATCCGCATGCCGGCCAGGCCGTGGGCCTTGGAGAAGGAGCGGGTGATGAAGACGTTTTCATACTCCAGCGCCAAAGGCAGCGCGGTTTCCATGGCGCCTTCCGCGGCATAGTAGATGTAGGCTTCATCGATGTGGATAAAGGTATCGGGATTCTCGTCCATTACCCGGCGCACGAAGGCCTCCACCGCCGCGGGGCCGTGCACGGTGCCGGTGGGATTGTTCGGATTGCAGAAATAAAGCATTCCGGCGCCTTCGGCATTGGCGGCAAGCTGGTCGAGATCAATGCCGAGGTCGCGGCCAAGAGGCAATTCCACGATGCCGGCGCCGATGGTGCGCGCGGTGGCCAGACTCGTGGAATAGGTGGGCATGGGCGTCACCAGGCCTTTTTCCGCATCGCAGAAGGCGCGCACCGCGCCCTGCAGCAGCGGCGTCGAACCGGTGGCGAGCTGAACATTGTCCCGGCCGACGCCGTAGTGGTCGGCAAGCCCCTGTTCGAGTTCATTCACATGATCAGGCGCATAACCCCGCCCGACGCGCTTGCTGGTGTGGGCGCGAATCGCGTCCATGGTTTTCGGCCCGGGGCCGCGCGCGCTTTCGTTCTGATTCAACTGGATGACGCCGTTGTCGTACACGCCCGCCGAATGGTCCGCCCGGGTCTGGGCATGGGCCTTGCGGCCAAGCAGGGCAGGGGCCGACAGCGCGCCCACGGCGGCGCCGATGGCGATGGTTCCAAATCCGCGTCGTGTAGTTTTCATTCATTCCTCCCGGAGCCGGGTCAGGGGCTGTCTGGTGAGTTCGGGTGGTTGCAAGGTCCGCATCATAACCCCGGGGAGAAATCCCGCCAAGCCATTTCCCGCCAATCCGGCCGATTTGTTGTTGATTTACATTAGCGCCTGATTTATAAGGATTCACGGCGAACAGCAAACCCAAGGGGAGACCCATGAGCTACAAATACAAGATTGACCGTCGCGCTTTTATGAAACAGGCCGGCATTGCCGCGGTCGCGGGTTCAGTGGCCGGCACAGGCAGCCTCAGGGCCCAGCAGGACGTTTCCCGCGGCGCCTCCGCCGCAGGCTATGACTTTGACGAAATCTATGATCGCATCGGCACCGATTGCAGCAAATGGGATGGCCAGATCGAGCGCTGGGGCGAGCAACTGAAAATCCCCATGGGGGTCGCCGACATGGATTTTCGGGTAGCGCCCTGTATCACGGAAGCCTTGCAGGAGCGAATTTCGCACGAGGTTTACGGCTATATGGAGACGCCGGATTCCTATCACGATTCCATCGTCAACTGGAACGGGCGCCGCTACGGCACGGTGATCGAGCGCGGCATGCTGCTCGATTCCCCCGCGCTGCTGCCGGGCCTGCTCGCCGCGCTGCGGGCCTTCAATCCTCCCGGCGCCAGGGTGGTCATGCAAACCCCCGGCTACAACGGCTTTTTCTCAACCATCCGCAAGGGCTTCGTCATCGAGGAAAACCGCCTGCGGGAAGTGAACGGCGTGTACGAAATGGATTTTGACGACCTCGACCGCAAGTTGGCCCGGGACGACGTGCATACTTTCATTCTCTGCAATCCGCACAACCCCGTGGGCAATTGCTGGGACCGCGCCACCCTCACCGAGCTCGGCGAGCTTTGCAACCGGCACAATGTTATCGTGCTCGCGGACGAAATTCACTGCGACTTCGTCAACGAAGGCCAGGAATACGTGCCCTACGCCAATCTCGCCGATGAACTCGTCATGAACAGCGTGACTTTCAAGTCCGCCAGCAAGTCATTCAATCTCGCCGCCTTCAAGGACGCCTACCTGTTTTCCCACAACCCGGAGCTGATGTCCCGCATCCGCGCCGTTGGCGACAACGCCACGATCAACTCGCTCGGCATAATCGCCTCCCAGGCCGCCCTCGAAGAGGGCGGCGACTGGCTCGACGCGGTGCGGGCCTACCTGTCCGACAATGCAAGGTATGCTTCGAACTTCATCAATGAGCGGGTTCCCCACATCAGCGCCAACGAACCCGAAGGAACTTATCTGTCCTGGCTCAACGTGGAGCCCCTGATCGAGCGTCTCGGCGCCGCGGAAACCGCCGCCGCCGAGACCGCGGCGCAAAGCCCCGACGCCGACGAAGTCACGCCGGAAGCCATCGTCGAGCGCTATTTCGTCGAAAACGCCGGTGTCAAGATCAACCCCGGCTCATCCTACTGGGGCCCCGGCCGCATGAGGATGAACCTCGGCCTCGCCCGCCCACTCCTCGAGGAAGCCCTGGGCCGAATCGAGCAGGCCGCCCGGCAAGCCTGATCCGTTCGTCAAGCCATGACGGGTTGAGTCGGTTCTGGCCGGGGTTCGTGAACAGCGGGTGGCTGTTTGGTCCACCAGAGGCTGCCGAGCTGGAATGGCGTGGCGCTGAAGGGCGGCGGGGCAACTTCGGTTTGGCCGGTGGCGTTCTGGAGCAGGGTCCAATGGCCGTCGCGCAGTTCGAAGACTTCGAGCGTTTTCGCTACCGGGTCGACAAACCACAAGTGGGCAATGCCTTCGCGGGCGTAAACATTCCGTTTAGCACCCTGGTCCAGCGCCCGGGTTGCGGGTGACAGAATCTCGCAGACCCAGTCCGGGGTTACCGTGAAGTAGGCGGTAGCTGGCGGTTCGGGCATGCGCTCCAGCCGCCTGGCCTTTGCGCCTTCAGGGGGCGAGCCGGGGCCAGGGGGCGGCCTGTTCCAGTTGCCGGGCGAGTTGCAGCAGGCGCGAGTCCTGGCCCCAGGCTGCGGTGAACATGACGCCGGTGGGCAGGCCCCGCGCGGTCCGGTGCAGCGGGACCGACATCGAGGGCTGGCCGGTGCCGTTACAGACCGCGGTGAAGCCGCTGTATTGGCGGAAGCGGCTGATGTATTCGCGCTGGTCTTCGCTGTTCATGTCGAGCCAGCCGAGTTTGGCTGTGGTGCGGGCAAGCACCGGCGAGACGATGACATCGACTTTCTGGTGGACCCGCGCCATCACGAGTTCGGCGAGGCGCAACTGGTCCCGGGCGGCGAGATAGTCGGCGGCGCCGACTTTGCGGCCGCGCCCCGCCATGAACCGGGTTGATCGTTCCACGGGAACCTCGTCGAGATTCATGCCGAAATGCCGCATGCCCCGGCTGATGGCCTGCCAGACATGAACGCAGACAATCCGCCCCATCGCCACGCTGAGTGATTCGTAATCCAGCGGATGCGCGAAGGGTTCGACTTCATGGCCGAGGTTTCGACATAGTTCTGCGGCCCCTTGCACGGCTGCGGCGCAGTCTTCATCGAGCTTTTCACCCATGGGATGGCTGTCCTGGATGCCGATGCGAAGTTTCGGGCAGGGTTCCCGGTGCGATGCTAGGAAGGACGCCGGCGCATCGGGGCGGGGGAACAGATGCTGCCCCGGCGGCAGGGTGATCAGGTCGAGAAAGGCGGCGCTGTCCCGCACGCTGCGCGATACCACATGCTCCACCGCCATGCCGCTCCAGTTTTCCGATTGCACAGACCCCACCTCGGTGAGGCCGCGGCTCGGTTTGAGCCCGAACAGTCCGCAGCAGCTTGCCGGAATCCGTATCGAGCCGCCGCCATCGGAAGCCTGTGCGACGGGGACTATGCCGGCCGCCACCGCCGCCGCCGCGCCGCCGCTGGAGCCGCCGGTGGAGTAATCCCGGTTCCAGGGATTGCGCGCCGGGCCGAGCGCCACGGGTTCGGTGGTCAGGGTCAGGCCGAATTCCGGGGTATTGGTCTTGCCGAGCATGGTCAGCCCGGCGTCTTCGTAGCGTTTCACGATGGGCGAACTGGCTTTGGCTCGATAGTCCTTGAACAACTCGCTGCCAAAACTGGTTGCCGCGCCACGAAGATTGTCCAGGTCCTTGACCAGGAAGGGAATCCCGGCAAGCGCTCCCGGCGATTCGGCAGCTTCATCCAGGGCCTTTGCCTGTGCAAGGGCCTGCTCGTACAGAGGCAGGTTGATGGCATTGCAATCCGGATTGCGCTGCTCCGCCCGGGCAATGGCGGCCTCGTTCAGCTCGGCCCGGCTGAAATCGCCGCGCCGCAGCCCGTCCCTGCAATCGAGGGCATCCATGGCAAGATAATCATTTTCCCCAAGCATTGCGTTTTCTCTCCTGGTTCGTTACTCGAAGCGGCGACCGGTGTACCAGGCCGCTGCCCGCACTTGTTCAGTCACCCTGTTTACCACGTCGAGCACGAGGGCGAACAGCGCCATGCGCACCAGCACGCCGTTGTCGGTCTGTCTGAAGATGGCGAGGCTGGGATGCTGGTTCAGATCCTCGTCGAGTTCGTTGGCTTCGGCGCGGGTGTCCCGCGGCAGCGGGTGCATGATCACGGTATTGGGCTGGCAATGCCGCGTGTAGATCGCCTGGTTGAGCCGGAAGCGCCCCCGGTAGACGTCGGCTTCGGGCCGGCTGGCGAAGCGTTCTTCCTGGATGCGGGTGAGATAGACGGTGTCGTTGTCATGCAGTCCCTTTGCCATGTCCTCGGTCTGGCTCACCTTGTGGCCCGCCGCGCGCAGATCGGCGACGATCTCGGGAGGCATGCGCAATTGCTTCGGCGAGATCAGGTTGAAGCTGACGTTGTCGTACAACCGCAGCAAACGCGAAAGCGAATGCACCGTGCGGCCGTGTTTCAGATCGCCGACCATGCCGATATGCATGCCGTCGATGCCGCGCTGCCCGGACTGAAGTTCCTTGCGGATGGTATAGAGGTCAAGCAGCGCCTGGGACGGATGTTCATTGACGCCGTCGCCGCCGTTGATCACCGGCACGCGGCTCGCTTCCGCGAACTCGGCGACCGAACCGGCCCGGGGGTGGCGCATGACGATGATGTCGCTGTAACCGCTGATGACTCGCGCCGTATCGTAAAGCGACTCACCCTTGGTGATCGAGGATGCCCCGATTTCGGCGGTTTCCCGCACATGCCCGCCGAGCATGTTGAAGGCGCAGCCGAAGCTGACCCTGGTGCGGGTGCTCGGTTCGAAGAACATGTTGCCGAGGATGGCGCCGTCGAGCGCCTTGCTCACTTGTTTTCGCTGCGCGAAAGGCTCCATACTGTCGGCCACGTTGAAAATCCGCTCGACATCCGGCCGCTGGAACTGTTGCACGCTGATGATATGGGCACCGCGAAAATCCATGGAAATTTTCCAGAAAGCACGCCGGCAGGCTGATTCCGACCGTCCGAATACTACAACATATCGCCGGGCATGAGCATCGAACGAGAGTGTGCGAAGCACGCAAACCCCAGTCGCCACCCGGCGGCGGCGGATCGAAGCCGCAATCTCCGAACCGGCGGCGCCGCGCGATGAAGGAAAACTCGATCTACTGGTACGACTTCGAAAGTTTCGGCAGTGACGCGCGCCGGGGCCGGGCCTCGCAGTTCGCCGGATTGCGAACCGATGAGAATCTCCAGCCCATGGGCGAGCCACTCGTGCTCTATTGCCGCCCCGCGCCGGATTTTCTGCCGGACCCCATGGCTTGCCTGATCACCGGGATCACGCCCCGGGCCGCCCTGGAAAAGGGCCTGGGCGAGGCCGAATTCATTGGCCGCATCCACGAGGAATTCAGCAAGCCGGGAACCTGTATCGCGGGCTACAACAATATCCGCTTCGACGATGAACTCACCCGGCAGTTGCTCTACCGCAACTTTTTCGACGCCTACGAGCACGAGTGGCGCAATGGCAATTCCCGCTGGGACATTATCGACATGGGCAGGCTTTGCGCCGCCACCCGTCCCGAAGGCGTCAACTGGCCGAAAACCGAAGAAGGCGCGGTGACTTTCAGTCTGGAATCGCTTTGCGCCGCCAATGGGCTGGAGCACGAGCACGCCCACGACGCCCTGTCGGACGTCAAGGCGACCATCGCCTTCGCGGGGCTGATCCGCGACCGGCAGCCGCGCCTGTTCGACTATGTCTACCAGTTGCGCCACAAGTCCCGGGTTGCCGCCGGGATGGATCTGTCCAGCCACAAGCCGGTGTTGCATGTATCCGGCAGATACCCCGCGCGGCAGGGCTGTCTGGCGCTGGTGATTCCCCTGGGCGCGCATCCGGTGAACAGCAATGGCGTGGTGGTCTACGATTTGCGCATCGACCCCCGGCAGTGGGCGGAACTGAGCCCGGAACAGCTTGGCGAGCGACTGTTCGCGCCCCGGGACAAACGCGGCGGCGAGCGTCTGCCGCTCAAGATCATCAGCCGCAATCATTGTCCGGTGGTGACTTCGCCGGCGGTGCTGCCGGCCGGCCGGGCGGCGGAGTTTGGCATCGATCACGATGCCTGCCGTGAACATTGGGAGTATCTTGTGGCCAACCCGGAATTGATGGAACGTTTTTGCCAGTTGTATCAGGGGGATGCTTCCCGCGGCCGGGAAGAAGACCCGGACTTCATGATTTACAGCGGCTTTTTCAGCGACAGCGACCGGACTCTCATGGAGACCCTGCGCGATATAGAGCCCAGTGACCTGGGCCGGATGAACCTGCCGTTCCGCGACCCGCGCCTGCCGGAAATGCTGTTCCGCTACCGGGCGCGCAATTATCCCGAAACGCTCTCCGCGGACGAGACCGGCAAATGGCGGGATTTTCGCCGCGAGCGCCTGAATGACCCGAAAACCCTGGCGGACTACGAGCGGTCCCTGGCGGAGGCCGAATCCAGCGAGTTTGCCAACCGCGATGCGATCCTTGGCGAAGTGACCGAGTACGTGGCCGGCATTCGCGCCGCGGTTGCATAGGCCGCCGCAAGCGCCATACTATTTCCGCTTCCGGGATTGATGCTCCCCCTCCCCATGGAATCAACACAAACCGACAGCAGGAAGCGGCAGGACCCATTTTCCGCCATCCGGCCCTACCGCGATCACGAGATCCGGCCGGTACTGGATCGCCTGCTGGAAGATCGGGAGTTTCTCGACACCATGGCGGCTTTCCACAGCCCCCGTCTCTCCCGCTGGCTGCCCGGATTGCTGCGGCCGCTGGTCACCCGCCGCCTGCGCGGTTTCATTGAGCCGGTATGCGATGTGGACAGCATGCAGCAGGTGGTTGCGGTATACATGGACCGGGCCGTCTCGTCCGCCACCTGGGGGCTGAGCCAGCAGGGCCTGGAGAAGCTTGACCCGGCCAAGTCCTACCTCTTCCTGAGCAATCATCGCGATATCGTCATGGACCCGGCTTTCACCAATCTGCTGCTGCATCGCGCCGGATTCACCACCCTGCAAATCGGCGTGGGGGACAATCTGCTCAAGCGGCCCTGGGTTGCCGACCTCATGCGGGCGAACAAGAGTTTTATCGTGCATCGCTCGCTAAAGGGGAGGGAGCGGTTGCTGGCGCTGAAACTGTTGTCGGAGTACATCCATCACTGTGTGGCCGGCGGCGAGAATGTGTGGCTTGCCCAGCGCGAAGGTCGCGCCAAGAATGGCATCGACCGTACCGACCCGGCCCTGCTCAAGATGCTTGCCATGGGTGCCAGAAAACTGCCCCTGAATGAAAGCCTCGCCCGGCTGCATATCGTTCCCGTGGCGATTTCCTATGAGTTCGACCCATGCGACGCCCTGAAAGCCCGGGAATTGCGGGAAGTGGAAACCACGGGCGGATTCACCCGCACCGAAGCCGGCGACCTGCGCAGCATCGCCGCCGGCATGACCGGCTTCAAGGGCGGGGTGCATGTGGCTTTCGGCGAAGAACTGTCTTGCGAATCCGATGCTGCCGAAGAGTGGGCCGCGGCCATGGACCGGCAGATCGTCCACAACTACCGGCTCCACCCGACCAACTACCGGGCGCTGGAAATCCTGCTGCGGGAAGGCGAGGCGCTGGCGCCGGAGTTGATGGCAGTGGCAAGCGGACACAAGGGAGACAGCCGTTCCCGGGAACGTTTCGATCGGCGCCTGGCCAGGGTGGACAAGGATCTGCGCAAGACCTGGCTTTACGGCTACGCCAATCCCGTGATCAGCCGGTTTGCGAACGGGGCGGGCGCGAACTGAGCCGCTGGCGCAGCTTTTGCAGCCGCTGGTCAAGCGACTTGCGGGCTTGGGGACTCAGCGGGCCGGAACAGGCGAGGGCGATTTCCGCATCCCGCAGGCTGGCCGCGAGTTGCTTGTTGTCCGGGCCGCGTTTGCCAAAGCCGCTGGCGAGCTGCTGCAGTTGCAATTCCATGCGCAGGGACTGGTCTTCCCGGGGCGAATTGAGCCCGGCGTCGATTTCGAAGCGGACCAGGGTCTGGCGCTGCCGCCGCTCGCAGGCTTCGGCCTGGGAGCCGAGTTCGGTCAATGAGCCCACGGCAAGCAGCGCCTGCAGGCGGTCGGCGAGCGCCTTGTCGCAGGATTCATCGGTTGTGGGCAATTGCTTCCATTGCGCGGTTTCGATGGCCTGATGCAACTCGCTGAAGCGCTCGGCATTGCCGGCGCTGAACAGGCTGGCTTCGACTTTTTCCAGAAATCCGGTGCGCGGTCCAAGCCCGGCAAGCTTTTCATCGTGGCGCCGCTCCGCCGGCGGCCTGGCAAGTTCCCGGCGTTTTTCCCGCTCATCGCGCTGCTGCCGGAAAATCCCGTCGCAGGCTTCCTGGAACGATTCCCGCAGGCGTTTTTCCTCGCGAAAATCCGCCGGCCCGGTTTTTTTCCATTCGGATTGCAGCCGCTTCGCTTCATTGGCCGCCGCCGACTTGTCATCCTGTTCGGCAAGCTGCCGCGCCTGCTCGAGCAGGGAACGCTTGCGCTGCGCATTTTTGGCCACGGCGTCCTTGCGCAGGCTCGTAAGCTGCTTCAGGGCCGCGTAGTAGCGTTTCTGCAAAGGCTTGATTTTTGACTGTTCCACCGGCGCGTGCCGCTTCCAGGAAGCATTGCACTCGGAAATCAACTGGTTCAGCTTGAGGATGTGAATCGGCTGATCGCCGGGTTCGGCGAGTTTCCGTTCAAGGCGTTCACAAAGCTCCCCGCGAACTTTCAGATTCTGCGCCATGAGTTGCTTGCGTTCACGAAAGTACGCCTTGCAGGGCGCGTGGGCCTGATCGGACAGTTTCTTGAATTCGCGCCAGAGCTTCTCGTTCTGTTCGGACCTGCCCAGGGCTTTCCACTGGTCGTGCATGAGCTGAATCTGCCTGCCCAGGTCGCGGGGAGCGAGCCCGGCCTCGGGAAGCGCTTTCATTTCGACAATCAACTCCCGTTTTTTTTGCGTGGCGGCGTAGCTGCGCCATTTGCGGAGTTCCAGCACCTGTCCCTTGCTGGCATTGGCTTCCTTCTGCATGACCGTACGCAGCTTGCCGGTGCATTGCTGGATATTGCCCTGGATGCGGTCCCACAAGGCCAGGGCCTCCCTGGACTGGCCGGCTTCCAGCGCTTCGGCCAGTTTCCCGAGCTGCTCCCGCAGCCGTTCCCGCAATTGCTGCTGAAACTGATGGTTTTTTTCCAGCAGTTGCCGCAGAGCCCGCCAGTGCTCGTTGTCCGGGTCCGGCCCGCCGGCTTTTTCGAAGCCGCGCCGCAGATTGACGAGCTCCTGGCTTTGCTTGTGGCTGATTTTGGCCAGTTTCGCGATCAACCCGGGCGGGAAATCGGTGGCGGCAACTATCTCGCCGGGCCCGGTATCGGCAGGGTCCGGCTGCGCGGCCAGGGGTTCTGATTCGGTGGTTTCGGTCGCCCGCATGGCTCTGCCCGTGGTCAGCTTTGGCGAACGGTGGCCAGTGTAACAGAACCGGAGGCTTGCGGCGCATGCGTGCGGACGGGTCCGGACGGGCTGGAGAGGGTTCGCCTTCTCCGTCATTCCGGGCAGAATGACGGGAAGAGAGGCTTCGCGCGGAATGACGGGAATGATGAGAGTTTCCGGAGCGCGGTGCTATACTTTTCCGCCGCTTTTTCCGATCGGCAAGGCGAACGCCCGTGGACTCCCTCAAACAGCAGATCCAGTCGGAATACCGACGGATTCTTGCCGCCCGGGATTTTCGCCCGCGGTCCGGGCAGCGGCAAATGATCGCCGGGATATTCAATACCCTGTCCCGGCAAGGCGAAGAGGGCGAAGGCCCCATCTGCGTGGTGGAAGCCGGCACCGGCACCGGCAAGACCCTGGCCTATCTGCTCGGCGCCCTGCCGCTGGCCATGGAATCCGGGCGCAAGCTGATTGTCGCAACGGCGACCATCTCCCTCCAGGAACAGCTCGTCCACAAGGATATTCCGCAACTGCTGGAATCCTCGGAACTGCGTTTCAATTTTGCCCTGGCCAAGGGCAGGGGGCGCTATCTGTGCCGCCTGAAACTGGAGAACCTGCTCCACGGCGACGACAGCCGCGCCGCCCTGCGGGACCTGTTCGCGGAAAACCTGCCGGACGCCGACAGCGCCGACCTCGAGTTCTGGGAAGAGATGCAACGGGAACTGGATGGCGGCCATTGGCGCGGCGACCGGGATGAATGGCGCGAGCCCCTGGCCAATGAGCGCTGGCTGCCACTGACCGCCCAGCGCGGTGAATGTTCCGGGCCACGCTGCCGGTTGTACCGCAAATGCTGCTTCTTCAATGCCAGATTCGATCTCGACAAGGCCGACTGCATCGTCGCCAACCAGGACCTGGTGCTGACCGATCTGGCCCTTGGCGGCGGCGTGGTGCTGCCGCCGCCGGAAAAAAGCATTTACGTATTCGATGAAGCCCACCACCTGCCGGAAAAAAGCAATCGCCATTTTGCCCACGGCATCCGCGTCAAGGCGGAAAGCGTCTGGCTGGAACGCAGCGGGAAAATGCTTGGAAAAATGCGGGATCAGCAGATCATCGAAAGCAGTGATAGCAGTGGATTCAACAAGTTGCTGACGGAACTTGGCAATCGTCTGCAAATGGCGTACTTGCTGCTGCGGGAGTTGCGGCGCAGCGAAGGCGACAGCTATCGCGACCGCATTACCCAGAGTTTTCCCCGGGGAGAGGCGCCGCTGGAATTGCGCGAGCTTGCCGGCGGTCTCGCGGCATTGTTCGGCGAATTCGAAAGCGGACTCGACCGGCTCCGGGAACACCTCCGGCAGCAGCTTGAGGACGGGGACGATCCGGATACGGCAAAGGCGGAAACCTGGTTTCCCGCCATTGGCAGGCTGCTCGACCGCGCCATGACCAACCGCGCCCTGTGGGAGAGTTACGCTTGCGCGGATGAAAACGGCAAGGCGCCCTGGGCGCGCTGGCTTGGTTTCGACCGGGACCGGGAAAATGCGGAAGCGGACATCGGGATTTCTTCGAGCCCCGTGCTGGCGGCGGACAATCTGGAGAAAAATCTCTGGCAACGCTGCGCCGGGGCGGTGCTGACCTCGGCGACCTTGTCGGCCCTGGGCGAATTCGCCATGCTGCGGCTGCGCGCGGGCCTGCCCGGGCACACGAGTTTTCTCAGCATTCCCAGCCCCTTTCCCTTTGCCGAGGCGGCAAGCCTGGAAGTGCCGAAAATGGGCTGCGAGCCTTCCGAACAGCAGCGGCACACCGATTGCATCATTCATTCCCTGCCGCGCATGTTCGATGGCGACGGCAGCGCCCTGGTGCTGTTTTCCAGCCGCATGCAGATGCGCGAGGTACTCGATGGCCTTCCGGAAGAATGGCGGCGGCGGGTGCTGTGCCAGGATGATTACCAGAAATACGATCTGCTGCGCAGGCACCGGAAGCGGATCGACCAGGGCAAGGCCAGCGTGATTTTCGGCCTCGCCAGCTTTGCCGAGGGCGTGGACCTGCCGGGAAAATACCTGGACCATGTCGTAATCGCCAAAATCCCTTTTTCGGTGCCTACGGACCCGGTGGAAGCCACCCTGGCCCAGTGGTTCGAAAGCGAACAGCGCAATCCTTTCATGGAGTTGTCGCTGCCCCAGGCGGTGTTCCGGCTGAAGCAGGCCTGCGGCAGGCTGCTGCGCAGCGAAACCGACCGCGGCCGGATCACCGTATTCGACGAGCGCCTGGTGCGCAAGTTCTACGGCAAGCGAATCCTCGATTCGCTGCCGCCCTACCGGCGCGAACTGCTGCAGCGGGATGTTTCCCTTTAAATCTTCCTATCGCGGCTGAAGTACCAGCCCGCGGCAAGCCCGATCAGGCCGAATAGCGCCATGGACAGCAGCACATTGCCGAGGAAGCGGCCGAAACCGAGCCCGACGATCACGCCAATGGTCAGGCAAAGCGCGATGGTGCCCCGGCTCGCCTCCTTTCTGGATTTTCTGGACATCGGAAGCTGACGGCAAACTCAGTTGATTCTGCGGACAGAATATATCAGACGCCCGGAAGAGGCAGGGTCCAGGGGGTCGACTGCCGTCGTTCCGATGCGGTCGGCGGTGGCCATGCCTTCCACCACCCGGCCGATTACGGTGTGTTTGCCATCGAGATGGGGGGTGTCGGCCAGGAGGATGAAGAACTCCGGGCCGTTGTCGTCGGGCCCGCGGTTGGCCAGCGCGAGGACGCCCCGGCGCAAGGCTCGCGTCGCGGTTCCGCCCCGGTAGCGGTAGCCGAACTGGGCATAGGCGTCCCGCAGGCTCATTTCCGTCAGGGCCGAGAGGATTTCGTCCTGGCGCGAGGCGACTTCGGCATTGCCGGCAACCCCCAGCCGGCGGTATAGCGGACGCAGCAGGATTTCGTCGAAGTCGTCCTTGTCTCGAATGCCGAGCCGGGGGTTGAATTCGCCGTTGTCGAACAGTACCGCCTGCTCATGGAGGCCGAGGGATGCGGCGTTGATTTCGTCATCCAGTGTGGCGAACTCCCTGCCGCCCTCGTGCAGCGCGGGGCTGCCCGCCTGAATCAGCAAGCCGGGAATCACCCGGTGAAAGCGCATGCCGTCATAGTAGCCCCGGATGCCGGGGATTGTTCCGGGCGGGGTGGCTTCACCGGGTTCCATCAGGGAGAGGAAATTCGCCACGTTGGCCGGCGCTTCGCCGGCGAGCAGTTCAATATGGATGGGGCCGGTCTCGGTATTGATCAGCACCAGGGGATTGGCCGGATTCTCCATGGCCGCCGCGGCGGAAACCGCATCGGCTGCGGCGCCTGCCGGCAGTATCAGCAGGATTGCGGCGAGGATCAGATGGCGCATGACGGCTCCGGCATCCCGGGCATTGTAGCGAATCACGGCGGATGGAAAAAAGGCGATGCCGGGGAAACATCGCCTTTCCAAAAACCGCTTTCAGGTTTTTTGCCGGTTGTGCATTGCCGGTTACAAGCCGGCCCGTGTTTCAAGGCAGCGGATGGCGTCTCGGACTTCGACCCAGCGATTCCAGCCGCGATCGACATAGGTTTGCGCCTCCGACGAGAGCACGATCGTGGAATCGTTGGCCGTGCCCTTGAAAGTGTGCAGCACCCGCAGCCAGCGCTCCACATGGTCGGCGCCCTTGCCG
>JAJDSZ010000006.1 GCA_022827425.1 Pseudomonadales bacterium
AGGGCCGTCACCACATCGTCCCAGCGGGTCCAGCCGCGGTCGGCGTAGCCCTGGGCTTCGCTGGCGGTCATGGGGCTGTGGCCGTCGTCCATGGCGTCCCGATCGCCCAAAGCGGCCAACACGCGGTTCCAGCGCTGGGCATGGTCGCTGCCGGGAGCCTGCTCCCCGGCCCAGGTTCGCACCTTGGCCTTCAGTTCGCTGTAGTCCGGCGGTTGCGGCGTCGTGTCGATCGTCGAGCCGGCGGCGGTGCGCTGGTAGGCGGTGGGCGTCACCTCGTCGTAATCCTGGGAATAGACGATGACCGCGTACTCCGTGCCGGGCTTCAGGCCGGTGATGGTGTAGGTGAGCGTGCCGGCGTCCACCTGGGCGGACTGCGTCTCGGCATCCGCGACGTTCTCGGCCCAATGGACCAGGTAGTGGTCAACATCGCGCTGCGACCAGGACAGCGTCATGCCGCTGTCGGTCACGTCCGAGAAGCCCATGGCTCCCGGCTCGGGGAAGGGATCGTCCTGCTGGTCTTGCTGACTGTCCTGCGCATCCTGAACACCCAGTTGCATCTGCGGGGCCGTGTTGTCCCTGATGCTGAAGTTCACGAGGTCAACACTGGTGCTGTTCATGTCCCAGAGACGGATATTCCTGTAGGGGGCACCGATGCCACGACCAGGCACCGACACCGTGACTAGTCCATTGTGGTTGTAGGGCAGATTACCCTGATCATATGTCACGGCGACATGGTGGATGGGCACCTGGACCGTATCGTCGTGCGCGTCACAGTACACCTTGACCCGCACCGTCTGTGGCTGGTTCCAGTCCGACCGAGTGAAGTTCAGCCACGAGAACCACTCCTTGTGAGTGGTCGTGTGAAGATTGCCGTTCTCCACTTCCAGCCTGCCGCGCACTTGATTCCAGGCAATTTCGCTGTGCCCGTGGTGCTTGAGGATTTCCAGGAAGTTCCTGCGGGTCTGGCTGGTACGGGCGGCATTATCAACGTCTGCGGGATCCCAGACCATGACCTGCACGGCCTTGCCCGCGGCGGGCGCCGCGGCCAGCTTTACCGTGTATTCCACTGTCTTGAGATGCCTGCCGGGAAAGTAGCCCCAGGTTTGGGGGGGGCCTGGGTCATACCTGAATTGCAGTTCCTCGTCCGCGCGGCATGCGGCGGGCTCATCCAAGACATGGTCCCGCTGGCTAATGACGAGGGAGGCGTCCGTTATCTGGACGTGGGCCTGCGTGCCCTGGTTCGCGGCGTCCTGCGGGTCTCCAATGGCGACCCCCGGCGGCACTTTGTCGAAGCTCATGACGAAGGACTCGGGCCTCTCAAGCTCGCCGTCCAGCGGCACGGGCAGGCTGAAGGTGTGGCGGGTCACGCCGGCCGGCACCGTCACCGAGAGACTGGCGCCGAACAACTCAATCCCCCCGTATTGAAAGTCTGCGTTGGTATCAGCGTTGATGTCATCGGGCAGCTCGGCGTCGCAGGTGTTGAAGCCAATCGCAAAGGTCTGCTCCTCCGCCGTGGGCGAACTGAAGGTCAGCGTCGGCCGCAGCGGGTCGCCCTCCCGCACGTTGTAGCTGTCGTGGCTGAACTTCACCTCGTTGGCAACCCCAGTCGTCGGCCCGATGGGGCCGACCATCTGCGAGTGCACAAATTCCTCCAGCCCCTTGCCGTCGGTGTAGATGACCCTCAGAAGGAAGTAATAACCGGCGTCCGATGGCTGCAGGGTGTAGCTCCGGGAAGTCGCGCCTTTGCGGTCATGCCATCTAGCATCAAGCTGATTTCTGGGATTGAAGAAGGGATCCGTATTCCGCCGCCACTGGTAACTGAACGAGCCCTCGCCGTCGGGGTCGGCGCAGACCCGGTTTCCCGTCAGGACGCCGTTCACTTGGGGCTGGCCGCTGATCCGAAACGCGGACCGGCCGGTGTTCTCAATGATGCGGAGCGTTGTTGTGATCGGATCGCCCAGGTTGTAGTCGGCGCCGTCGATGAAGGTCAGAATGACGGTCTCGCCTGAGTCTGAGACCTCGTCCCCGAGGGCCGTCATTGGAATATTCACGTTGGTGAACGCCGGCGTCATCGCCGGAATGGTGAACGTCCCGGTCCGGGCGCTGCAGTTCGCGCCGGGAATGGTGTAGTCGACCCCGCAGGTCGCCGTGCCGCCGATGGTGTAGCTGACATCTATGTTCGCCGACGAAACCCGGGTTGTCTGAAGAACAAATGCATCCTCCCTCTCTTGTCTCTCTTGGGATTCTACAACTGAAAACGAAGAAGAAAACCAGAACAGATTCGGGACGCTCTGCGCCTCAGCCCGCTCGGTTGGCGTCAGGACGACGGCGAGCAGCGCCAGCGCTGCCAGGGGGATGGCGCTCATCGGCTCGGCTCGGCTCGGCTATTATACTCTTCGATACTTGACTTTTGGAATCGAAAGAATCTTTCGATCACCGCAAAAAATCCGTCAAACATTACTGCCTCCTGTTCGTTCTCTTGCCAACTGCGCGGGTCCGCGAATGCGGGACCGCAAGCCTTATACCATAACCACTCTGTCAAAACAAAGTTGAAAGGTCCCCTTCCAGCAATTCTCATTATGGCAATGGGTGCACCCACATCAGTCATCCTGCGCGCAGTCGCAGGATCTCATCGCGCGGCCACTGCGAGAGATTCCGCGACTCCGCTTCGCTTCGCGCAGAATGACAAGAGGGGCGAACCGCCAAAATGAGAATTGCTGGTCCCCTTCGGTCTTGCGCTCCGGTCGCTACGCTCCCTCCGCGCAAGACCGAAGGGGACATTTCTACTTTGGTTTGACAGATGAGGGAGGGTGGTTGGAACGCCTGCCTGTCTGATATAAAGTCTGCACTGCGAGGCTTATATGAATCAGCATTCCCGTCGTCGATTTCTCCAGGCGCTGGCCGTCGCCGCGCCTTCGCTTGCATTGTCCGGGCGGCTTGCCGCTCAGATCGAAATCCCCGATACCGTCAATCCCGGCATCGGATCCTATCCCGGATCCTGGCTGCCCGAAGGCGTACGGTCGCGCTTCGTCGAAGGCGTCAACGGTCTGCGCATGCATGTGCTGGAAGCGGGATACGAGACGCCGGACCGGCCGGCGCTCGTTTTGCTGCACGGCTTCCCGGAACTGGCCTACAGTTGGCGCAAGGTGATGAAGCCGTTGGCCGACGCGGGCTATCACGTGATCGTGCCCGATCTGCGGGGGTACGGTCGCACTACCGGCTGGAGCAGCGATTACGATACCGACCTCGCGCCCTTCCGCATGCTGAACAAGGTTCGGGACGTCATCGGGCTGATCTACGCCTTTGGCTACGAACATGTGGCCTGCGTCATCGGCCACGATTTCGGCTCGCCCCTGGCGGGCTGGTGCGCCTTGACCCGGCCCGACATTTTCCGCGCCGTCGTCATGATGAGCGCGCCTTTCGGCGGGGTACCGACGATTCCGTTCGACACCATCGACAACCCGCCTCCGGCGCCCGTGGACGGCCCGGACATCCATGAAAATCTGGCGAACCTGCCCCGGCCCCGCAAGCACTACCAGCGCTATTACACCACCCGGGAAGCAAACGAGAACATGTGGCATGCGGAGCAGGGTCTGAGCGATTTCATTCGCGCCTATTATCACCACAAGAGCGCGGACTGGGAGCGGAACCGGCCGTACCGGCTGGCTGCCAGGACTGCCGAGGAGTGGGCGAAGATGCCGACCTATTACATCATGGACCTGGCCGAGGGCATGGCGGAAACCGTGGCGCATCACATGCCCACGCCGGAACTGGCGGCGGCCAACAATTGGCTGACCGAAGCGGAACTGGCGGTATACGCCACGGAGTTCGGCCGCACGGGATTCCAGGGCGGACTCAACAGCTACCGCATGGGCGCGACCGGCATTGGCGCCGCAGAAACCCAGCTTTACGCCGGCAAGACCATAGACCAGCCCAGCATGTTCATCAGCGGCGCGAACGACTGGGGCACCTACCAGAATCCCGGCAGTTTCGAACATATGCGGGAAACTGTCTGCACCGACATGCGCGCCGTGCATCTTGTCGAAGGCGCCGGACACTGGGTGCAACAGGAGCAGGCGGAAGAAACCAGCCGGCTGCTGCTGGAATTTGTGAACGATCTCTGAGACAGGACTCCTCGCATTAGCGCAAGACGCCTGCATTGAGTGGGTGGCGGTGAAGCCCGTGTGCCGTGATTCGGCGTTATTCGGTGTGCTCGCGCAGCCAGGTTTGAAGGACTTCTTTTTGAAATGCGCCGCTTTCCAGCGCATCTAGAATGAAGCGCAACGTGACATCCGCGTCGGCCTTGATCGTAATCCCGTTAACGCGAAGGAACACGTAGACCGCGGCGAAACCGACGCGCTTGTTGCCGTCGACAAAGCCGTGGTTCATGGTAAGGCTTTCCCATAGCGCGGCCGCTTCTTCGATCAAATCGCCGTAGTACCCGGATTGCGGTCTGGCAAGAGCCGCTTCGATCAATCCGGCATCCCTGATGCCGGCCGCGCCGCCGAATCGCGCCAATTGCACCTTGTGCAACTCCAGCACGTCTTCCATGTCGAGGAAGTAGCGTTCAGCCATCAGCGGCGCTATCTGGCCAGTTCTTCATAGAGGAAGCCGAAGCGTTCGATGCTTTCCTCGTGGTACCGCCGGATCAACTCCTTCTTCGAAGCGACCGCGAAACGCCTGTCGTATTCCGCCTTCGACATCACCACCGCGACATCGCGCCC
>JAJDSZ010000082.1 GCA_022827425.1 Pseudomonadales bacterium
ATCGTCGCGGCCTTCCTGCTGCGGCTGCTGTTCCCCGACCATTCCGGCTATGGCATGACGGCGACCGTAATCGACGTGCCGCGCAGTTTCCTTTTCGAGGTCCTGCTCACCTTCCTGCTCATGTTCGTAATCTTCAACGTGCTCAGCGGCAACGGCGCCAGGAAAATCATGGCCGGACTCGTGATCGGCGCCGCCGTGACCTTGTTGAGCATGTTCGGCGGCGGCGTCACCGGCGCTTCGATGAATCCGGCCCGCTCGATCGGCCCGGCGCTGGCGGCGGAAAATCTCGATCTGATCTGGTTGTATCTCACCGCGCCGCCCATTGGCGCCCTGTTGGCCTGGCCCGCGGCGCGCTGGCTGCAGGGCGAAAATTTTCTCGCCGAAGGCGATTGACAGTGAATTGGGGTGTTCAAGACGGGTTGCGGTTGACGCGGGGATAATTAACCGGACAATAGGCGCTGCATCTCGCGGGGTTTCCGTTTGCGCGAACTGCCCCACCAATGACCAAGCCAGACAAGGTATCCATATGAACAGAATCACAGGCGGAAGCCTTTTCCTCGCCCTCATGATCTTCGCCGGTTGCGCCAGTGCGCCGCCACCCGCGGTGGGCATCTGGGGCGTGAACATGAACACGCCTCTCGGCTCGATTCCGGTTACATTGACGCTCAACGAGGACGGCACCGGCATGATGGCGGCGGACCCGCTCGGCGAGGCGCCGGTCAACGACGTGATGTACGACGGCCCCGCGGTGACCTTCAATACCGAGATCGACGCCCAGGGCCAGACCGTCATGCTCGAGTTCAGCGGCTCTGTGGAAGGTGACACCCTCGACGGGTCCTTCGCCACCGATTTCGGCGATTTGCAGGTTACCGGCACTCGTCAGTAAGCGCCACGCAAGGCGGGCCGCTTCCCGCGCCGAATCCGCCTGACGATTCTGCTGTGGTGGAACGCCGGCAATCCGGCCCCGCCTGCTCAGAACCGCTCCGGGCTGGCGCGTTCCCAATCGTCCTGGAATCGTTCCGGGGCGTCGCCCGCCAGCAATTGCCCGGGCTGCAGCGAGCAGCTTGCATCGGCATAGGTCCGGCCGCCGTCGTCGCGGCGAATGAACAGATGCTCCGGGCCAAGCTCGTCCGGGCTGGCAAGGCCCATGGCGCCGCAAAGCTCCAGAAACGCCCGCACCGTGGCGGCGTGGTAGCGCCGCACCCGCCGCGCTTTTTCCGCAACACGAATCGCCCGGGCGAGCGCCGGGTCCTGGGTGGTGATTCCCGTGGGGCAGCGGTTGGTATTGCAGGCCCTGGCCTGGATGCAACCGAGGGCGAGCATCATGGAGCGGGCGGCGTTGACGGCGTCGGCGCCCAGGGCGATTTTCTCGAGCATGTCGAAGCCGGTTGCGGTGATGCCCGAACTGATCACCTTGACCTGCCGCTTGAGATTCGCCCCGAGCAGAACCTGCCCCACCAGATAAGTGGCGTCTAGACAGGGCAGGCCAAGGCGATTGGTGAATTCCACCGGCGCGGCGCCGGTGCCTCCTTCGGCGCCGTCCACGGTAATGAAATCCGGCAGGATGCCGGTGGCGAGCATGGCCTTGACGATGGCGCAGAACTCGTCCGGCTTGCCGATGGCGAGCTTGAATCCCACCGGCTTGCCGCCGCTCAACTCGCGCAGGGTTTGCAGGAACTCCAGTAATCCGGTGGGGCCGTCGAACTCCGGATGCCTGGCGGGCGAGAAAACCGTCTTGCCCGCTTCCACCAGCCGGATTTCCGCGATCTCCTCACTGACTTTCGCCCCCGGCAGCACGCCGCCATGGGAGGGTTTGGCGCCCTGGGACAGTTTCAACTCCACCATCTTCACCTGCTCCAGGCATGCGCGTTCGGCATAGGCGCCTGGGTCAAAACGACCGTTGGCCTGGCGGCAACCGAAGTATCCCGTGCCAATCTGCCAGACCAGATCGCCCGAGTGTTTCGTATGATGAGGGCTGACGCCGCCCTCGCCGGTATTGTGGGCGAAGCCGCCGAGTTCCGCGCCGAGATTGAGCGCCTGCACGGCCCGGCCGCTGAGCGCGCCGAAACTCATGGCGGAAACATTAAGGCGCGAGGCGTCGTATTGCTGTTTGCATGCTTCCCCGCCAATCAGCAAGCGGCCATGGCTTGCGTCGAGATGCGTCGGGCTGAGGGAATGCCGCAGGCTGCGATAGCCTTCTTCCCGCAGGTTCCGCTCGGTGCCGAAGGGGATGGTGTCGGTTTCACCTTTGGCCCGGGCGTAGACGATATTGCGCCGTTCGCGGCTGAAAGGCCGCTCTTCCTGATTGTTGGAAATGAAATACTGCTGGATCTCGGGCCGGAACGATTCCAGCAGATAGCGGATATTGGCCAGCACCGGATAGTTGCGGCGCAGGTTGCTCGGGCTGAGGAAGAAGTCCCAGGCGCCGACTGTGGTCCATGCTGCCAGCAGCAGAAACAGGGCCAGCCGCCAGGGCGCCGAACCGAGCGCAGCGGGCGAAATCTCGTCCACGCCCAGAAACAGCCAGACCAGGCTCATCGGCGTCAGCAGCGCCACAAGAAGATAGATGCGGGCGACGGGAGTCACGGGTCCTTCTTGCAACCGGTTGCGGATAGGTCAATCCGCACAGTGTACCCCGAGTTGGTTCATTCGGCAGACTTCGCCACCGAAGTGCCCGCCTTCTCCATCGACCAAATCTGACCTGAATTCCGCACAACGTGAGTCGCCGGCGGGCCGCATGGGGTGCGGCGGACGCCGCAAGTACGTCCGGTGCCTAATGACAATAGTGCCTGCCATCCCTGGCAAGCCGTTCGGCTCTCAAAGAGCTTCGCTCTTTGTCGGCTGCGCCGACCGGGTACCTGCATTCTGTCAGATTGTGCCTGCCATCCCTGGCGCAAGGTGTTGGGTTTCGATTGACCCCAGTCTTGCCATCCTGGGCAAGCCGTTTGGCCCTCAAAGAGCTTCGCTCTTTGTCGGCTGCGCCGACCGGGCCTCACCCAACTTCTTCAAGCATGTGGCGGACATATGACTGCCGCAATCTGCAACTGACCGGGCCCGGCTTGCCGTCGCCGATTCGATTCCCGTCGATGCTGATCACCGGATGCAGGATCGTCGTCGCGCTGCTGATGAAGGCTTCGTCGGCTGCCAGGGCTTCGTCGAGGCTGAACGGCCTTTCCTCGCAGGCGATTCCTTCCTCTTCGGCAAGTTCCAGCAGCCGGCGGCGGCGGATTCCCGGCAGGATGCGATTCGACAGCGACCGCGTGATCACCTTGCCGTCCTTGACGATATACGCCGTCGACGATGCGCCCTCGGTGACCATGCCGTCTTCGATCATCCAGGCCTCTCCGGCATCGTGATCCGCGGCGTATTGCTTTGCCAGCACCTGGGCGAGCAGGTTGAGCGACTTGATGTCGCAGCGCAGCCAGCGGATTTCCGCCGTGGTGACGACGGTGATGCCATTCGCGGCAGCGGGATTGTCGATCAGGGGCATGATCTGGGTGAAGGCCGCCATGGTCGACGGCGTGTTCGCGGGAAAGGTGAACTGGCGATCCGAGGCGCCCCGGGTGACCTGGGTGTAAACGATGCCTTCTTCGAGCGAATTGCGCGCCACGAGTCGTTCGAGCACTTTCTGGTAGTCCGTCCCGGAACAAGGCCAGGCGATGCCGAGCTTGTCGAGACTGCTTGCCAGGCGCTGGAGGAAGTAATCCCGGTCCGCCAGCCGGCCGCGTATCACCGGCACCACTTCATAGATCCCATCGCCGAAGACGAAGCCGCGGTCGAAAATGGAAATCTTCGCCTCTTCTTCGGGCAGGTACTTCCCGTTCACGTAGACGATCCGGCTCATGAATGATTCTCTCCGATCAGCCTGCGCCTGCCGCGCCTGGCGCGGCATGGCTGGCTGTGTCGACCTCCCCCCGCCTGCTCTGCTTTCCGAACATCGCGGCCACCGCATCGAGCGACGAGCCGTCAAGGCGCTGCACGGTCCATTCGTCCATGGCGACCGCGCCAAGCGAACGGTAGAACCGGATTGACGGCTGGTTCCAGTCGAGAACCGACCATTCCATCCGGGTGCACTTACGCTCCATGGCGAGCCGCGCCACATAGGTCAGCAGGGATTTGCCATATCCCCGACCGCGCATTTCCGGCTTGACGTAAATGTCTTCGAGATAGATTCCCGGGCGCCCGGTAAAGGTGGAAAAATTGTGGAAAAACAGTGCGTAAGCCACCGCCTTCCCCTGACATTCGCCGATGATGACTTCTGCCGCCGGATGTTCGCCGAACAGCGTCTCCCGCAGCACTTCCTCGGTGGCGACGACTTCATGGGCGAGTTTTTCGTGTTCGGCCAGTTCCCGGATCAAGGACAGAATCAGGCCGCAGTCTTCGGCCTGCGCCTCGCGCAACACGAAATCCGGTATGGCTGTTGCAATCGTTTCCATTTCTTCCTGTCTCGCCCGCGATACACCCCTTTCGGGCCGCTGCTATAATACGCGACTTTTTGCGCCGGGGCCGCTACGGCGCGGCCCCTCAAAAACCATGGTAACCGGATGTCAGAACAAGCCACGATCATCTATACGAGAACCGACGAAGCCCCGGCGCTGGCGACCTTTTCGCTGCTGCCGATCATCCAGACTTACTGTTCCGTCACCGGCGTCGAGGTGGAGTTGCGCGACATCTCGCTGGCCGCGCGCATTATCGCCACTTTTTCCGATTATCTGAAACCCGGACAGCGCATCGAAGACGCCCTGGCCGAACTCGGCCGCAAGACCCGGGACCCGCTGGCCAACATCATCAAGTTGCCCAATATCTCCGCCTCGATCCCGCAAATTAAGGCCGCGATCCGCGAGTTGCAGGGAAAAGGCTATGAATTGCCGGAGTATCCCGACGAGCCGGCCGATGAGCGCGAGGCCGAAATCAAGGCCCGCTATGATCGGGTCAAGGGCAGCGCGGTCAACCCGGTGCTGCGGGAAGGCAATTCCGACCGCCGCGCCCCGCCCGCGGTCAAGGCATACGCGCGCAAGCATCCGCATTCCATGGGCGCCTGGTCGGCGGATTCCGCCTCTCATGTTTGCTCCATGAGCGGCGGCGATTTCTTCGGCAACGAACAGTCGGCGACCGTCGAACAGGCGTGCGACCTGCGCATCGAACATCGCGCCGCCGATGGCGGCACAAGCGTATTGAAGGAAGGAATCCCGGTGTCGGCCGGCGAAGTCGTCGACGCCAGTTTCATGAGTTGCAAGGCGCTGCGGGAGTTTCTCGCCGAATCCGTCGCCGCCGCGAGGGCCGAAGGCGTGCTGTTCTCGCTGCACCTGAAGGCCACCATGATGAAGGTCTCGGACCCAATCATCTTCGGTCACGCGGTGCGGGTCTATTTCGCAGAATTGTTCGACAGGCACGAGGCGCTGTTCGACGAACTCGGTGTCGACGTCAACAACGGTTTCGGCGACCTGCTCGCGCGCATCGCCGAGATGCCGGACGAACGCAGGCAGGAGATCGAGGCCGACATCGAACGCGTCTACGCCGCGCAGCCGCCCATGGCCATGGTCGACTCAGACCGCGGCATCACCAATCTGCATGTGCCGAGCGACATCATCATCGACGCTTCCATGCCCGCGGCGCTGCGCTCCTCGGGCAAGATGTGGGGGCCGGACGGCAAGTTGCACGACATGAAGGCGGTCATTCCGGACCGTTCCTACGCGCCGGTCTACCAGCAGGTGATCGAATTCTGCAAGGCCAACGGCGCCTTCGACCCGTCCGCCATGGGCAGCGTGCCCAATGTGGGCCTGATGGCGCAAAAGGCCGAAGAGTACGGCTCCCACGACAAGACATTCGAGATCGAAAGCGACGGCGAGATTGCCGTCATCGACGATTCAGGCAACGAACTGTTCTGCCACCGGGTGGAAGCCGGCGACATCTGGCGCATGTGCCAGGTGCGCGACGCCGCGATCCGCGACTGGGTCAAGCTGGCGGTGAACCGCGCCCGGGCCACCGGCGCCCCCGCGGTTTTCTGGCTCAACGAGGATCGCCCACACGACGCCCGGGTGCTGGCCAAGGTGCGAAGCTATCTGCCGGAACACGACACCGGCGGCCTGGAAATCCATTTCATGGCGCCGGCCGAAGCCGCCCGTTTCTCGCTCATGCGCATGCAGCAGGGCAAGGACACGATTTCAGTGACCGGCAACGTGCTGCGGGACTATCTCACCGACCTGTTCCCGATCCTGGAACTCGGCACCAGCGCGAAAATGCTCTCCATCGTGCCCCTGATGAACGGCGGCGGCCTGTTCGAAACCGGCGCCGGCGGCTCGGCGCCGAAGCACGTGCAACAGTTCGAGAAGGAAAACCATTTGCGCTGGGATTCGCTGGGCGAATTCCTCGCCCTGGCCGCCTCGCTCGAACATCTCGCCGGGGCGGCGGAGAACGAACGCGCCGGCGTGCTGGCCCGGGCGCTGGACCGCGCCACGGGAACTTTCCTCGAAAACAACAAGTCGCCTTCGCGCAAGGTGAACGAACTCGACAACCGCGGCAGCCATTTCTATCTGGCGATGTATTGGGCGCGGGAACTCGCCGCCCAGGACGAAGACGACGAAGTCGCCGAGCGCTTCCGCCCGCTCGCCGAAGCCCTGCTCGAAGCAGAGGACCAGATCATCGACGAACTGAACGCGGCCCAGGGCGCCCCCGCCGACGTCGGCGGCTACTACGCCCCCAACCCCGCGCTCGCCAGCGCCGCCATGCGCCCCAGCGCCACTTTCAACAGCATCCTGGAAAGCCTCTGATCCCGCCCCGAAATTAGCGGGCTACACGCTCCAGGCGGTCGACGTTCTGGAAGCCGCGGGGGAGCTTGAAGCCGCGGCGGCCGCGGTCGTTTACGTAGCCGGCGAAGTCGTTCGGCTTCATCTTGCGATAGCGCGCGCCCGCGTGGACCAGCAGAATGTCGTTCGGCGATAGCACCGCCACCGAAACCACGTATTCCTGCCGCTCGCGCACCCGCGCCGAGGGAATGCCTATGATGCGGTTGCCCTTGCCCCGCGCCAGGCGCGGCAACTCCGAAAGCGCGAACACCAGCATGCGGCCCTCGTTCGTCGCGCAAGCGATGAACTGATCGTTGTAATCGTCGACGGTCACCGCCGGCAGCACCCTGGCGCCT
>JAJDSZ010000092.1 GCA_022827425.1 Pseudomonadales bacterium
CGCGTCCCACTCCCTTGCAACGCAAAGCCTTCGAGCTGCTTGGCGTCCGGCTGTAACGTTCCCAGTAAACGACGGCTGGATTTAAATCAATATCAAGAAAAACAACAGCTTAGAAACCAATGGCTCTGGAAGTTCCGCTTAGGGAAGGTCTGTGTCGATGCTAGGAGCCTGCGTCGTAGGAATTCACGGCTGCAAATCCGCTCCCGTCCACGCCCCCGGCCGCTCGATTTCGTTGCATATTCACCAATATTCGCCTCAACCGACCGGCAGGGGGCGCGGCGATAGCACGGTGACGGAGACGCAAATACTGGCGCCTTCGGACAGCCGCCTGCTGTACGACGGCGTGCGTGTGCTGGCGGGTTTGCTGGCGGAAGCGCGGGCTGAAAGAAGAGGACATGACACCCTCGCCGTGGCTCTTCGAGCGACGCCGGCGCTTCCGCGCCGGCGTCGAGGCGGGCATCTCCCAGCTGAAGCGCCGCTTCGGCCCCGGCAAGGCCCGGCGGGCCGGAGCGCGCCGGAAACGGCGCAAACCCCCGCTGGATCGAAGAAAAACCGCCTACCGGATACCCGGTCACCAACAATCGGACGGAATCGGCAAACGAAAAAAGACCAGAAAACGGAGTTTACGGACAAGAACTAGCTAGATCGCTGTCCTGGCTTCGGTAGGGACCGCAGACGCGCCCTCGTCCTCTGACACCGATTCAAATTGCAACCTTTGGTCGACATTGACCAAGAAAATTCGTGTTACTTCCAAGATTACCTTCGTATAATCGATCATTACATTTTTTTGTCTTGGGCGACGATTTCTATTTGTCTGATTCAGGTCAACGTCCATTTCATGAGAAATTTGATTTCTGGACCTGAAAACCTGATCAAGTTGATCGATGTCGGATACTAGATCTTTCGTGGGAATATCGAAGTAAGATGCTGTTCGCAGCACTTGATCCTTGGACTGAAGGCTCTGCGATGTCAATTCACCTACAAGTTCTTCTATTAGAACCTTGCGAGGATCCATTTCGGTGAGAACTCTTGCCAAGAATTTCGGGTCGAATGTCCCTTGTTTCGCCAAGCGTTTCTCAACAAAAATCCGAAAGTTCTCATGCGCACCCGAATTTTTGTCAATTACTGTTTCCAAGGCGTCGCGAACCACCTGCTTGATCATTGAATCGAGACCTGCACAGGCGAAAACAAGCATTGCGCGCAGTAGGTCCTGTTCCTCATCTGTCGATGCGCCTTCTGCTCCCCGGTTGCGTCTAGTATTTTCGAAGAGAGTCAGAAATGAGGATGCGGCATCATATGCTCCACTGAGAATCGTATAGGACTCGGCCAGAATATGAGATTTGGGTGGCTGTGGGCGGGGTTCAAACTGGCTCACGCGCTTCCTTCCTGAAGCAGTTCCACATCTTCAGCACCGATTGGCAGCATATCGGGCCCCGCGTACCCCGGATAGCCCGGATAGCCCGGATAGCCCGGATAGCCCGGATAACCCGGATAACCTCGATACGGATGAGTTCGAATTCGATAAAGCCTCGAATTCTGCCGATTTACGATGGTCCCCAAATATTCTCCGTGCGTGTTGACAATATCGTCGTCATTCCACGGAAGCCAACCAACCCAGTTACCATTTCGGTCGAACACATATTTCCCTCGCCGAAAGGCAATCCACTCGCCACGCGAATTGAACAAGTATTGGATACTCATGGCAGCACTATACACCACGTTGCGAATAGGTGACACTGACTGACACCCAATGCCGAGGCTAGGATGCCGAGGCCAGGACACCCACCGCCCGGATACGAGCGTCCTGCCGGACGCTGCCAAAAAATTTTGCAGATTTCCGGGCCAAATCCGAAAACTTCTCCTATACTGAAGTACCATGTATTCGCAGCACTCGGGAGCGGGAGCATGACATCGGAGCAATCCTCGAAATCAATGCGCAAGGGGAAACGGAAACGCGGGAACTGGCTGAGACGGGACCCATGGAACTTCATGTATCTGATATTTGCGCTGTTTGCGGCCCAGACCGCCGCCAACTGGGCGATGTACCTCGATAACCAGGCGGCCACGGAGTCCGTCTACCTGCGGCTTGACAGCAAGATTGACTCTCTCGACAACAAGGTCGATTCGGTTGAGACTGGTCTGCGGCAGGAGATCACCGCCCATGTGGGGCAGTTGCGGCAAGAGATATCCGAGGTGCGGCAGGAAATATCCGATGTGCGGCAAGAGATATCCGAAGTACGGCAGGAGATATCCGATGTGCGGCAGGAGATCGCCGCCCATGTGGGGCAGCTACGGCAGGAAATATCCGGGCTGCGGCAGGAAATCGCTGAAGTGCGGGACTCCGTGTACCAGCTCACCGGGCGGCTGATGCGTTTTGAAACCATAATCCTGGACGATTCCGCCGCCGATACCCGGAACGCTGAAGATCCCCGGGGGAACGCCTTGCCCTGAAACCCGCGCCCAAACGGAAAACCCCAAAGTACGTCATTCCGCGCGTGGCAAAGCCAAGTCGCAGAATCTCTCCCTGGCGAAGCCTGGCCATATCGGCGAAGTTCGGCCGCGGATCGAAGTCGCAAAGCCAACAACCGCTGGAAGCACAATGCTGATAGACTGCCGGGCGTTGTACCGGTGGAGAGCGTGACATGAACAAGGTGATACCGGCAGATGCCCTGCGGGACCATATAGGCCAGGAAGTGGGCGTAACCGACTGGATGACCATCGAACAGGAACGTATCGACCAGTTCGCCGATGCCACCGACGATCACCAATACATCCACGTCGACACCGAAAGGGCCTCCCAAACCCCTTTCGGCGGCACCATCGCCCACGGTTTTCTGACGCTCTCCCTGCTCAGTGCGCTCAGTTCCCGGGGCGGCGGGCTGAAGCTCGAAAACACCGTCATGGGAATCAATTACGGCCTGGACCGGGTGCGTTTCGTGCATCCCGTGCGATCGGGTCAGCGGGTCCGCGGCCGCTTCCAGCTCAGTTCGGCGGAAGAAAAATCCCCCGGACGCCATCTCACCCGCTATGCGGTTACCGTGGAGATCGAAGGCGAGGAAAAGCCCGCATTGGTCGCTGATTGGCTTGGCATGACCATAGTGCAACAGAACTGAAGTTGTGCCGGGAATGGCATGCGCAGGCCCATAGAATCCCTGATGAGATTCTGCGACTTCGCTTCGCTGCGCGCAAAATGACGGAAATGCCACTTAGCGCCGAAGTGCGTGTTGCTGCTGGGTGACATTGCTGACGAATTGCGTCCGCAGCGGTGGCAGCAGGTCCAGCGCCAGCAGGCCGAGTTTGCGGAATGCCGCCTTTGCCGCGCTCTGGCCGGAAAACAGGCGAACCAGCAGGTCCGTCAGGAACACCGTCCGGTCCTGATCGAATTCCTGCCGCTCGAGATAGTCCTGCAGCACCGCCAGATCACCCGGCGAGCGCCCTTGTCCGATGGCATCCCCCAGCGCCTCCGCCAGCGCCATGGCGTCGCGCAAGGCGAGGTTGAAACCCTGGCCCGCAACCGGATGCAGGGTATGGGCGGCATTTCCAAGCAGCGCCAACCCTGGCCGAACCTGCTCGCTGGCCTGACTCAATTGCAGGGGAAAACAAACCCTTCGCCCGATTGCGGTAACCCGGCCCATGCCCGGCCCGAACTCCCCTTGCAGCCGGGGCAGCAGGAGGTCTTCCGGCAGTGCGGCGTACTGCTCGGCCACCGCCCCGGGCAAGGTCCAGACCAGCGATGCGCGGTGAACCCCATCCGCCACCGGCAAGGGCAGCACCGCCAGAGGCCCGTGGGGGGTGAATCGCTCGTGGGCGGTATTGCGGTGCGATGTTTCCAGGGCGATATTGGCCACCAGCGCATGCTGCCCGTAGGGCTTCCTCCGCCGGGAAATGCCAAGGCTTGCGGCGATGGGCGACCTGCCGCCATCGGCGAGCACCGTCAGGGCTGCCGTGAGCCGCCGCCCGCTGCCACCCTGGCGCAGGGTCAGTTCCATGCCTTCGGCGATGGGCCTTGCCGCGGTGACATCGGCCGGCGCCAGGAACTCGATCGCCCCGCATGCGGCAATCCGGCCCTGCAGCACCTTGGCGAGCGCATGGTTTTCGACCACATAGCCCAGCGCATCAAGCCCCTGCTCGCGGTGGTCGAAGCTGACGCCGCCGAGATGGCCCCGGTCAGTCACTTCGATACGCAGGATCGGGCAGGGCCCGGCGCCGAGTCGCTCCCAGACTCCCAGCGATTCAAAAATCCGCCGGGCGCCCCAGGACAGCGCCGTGGAACGGGCGTCGAAGCCGCCATCGGAAGCCCCGGCGCGGGCTTCCACCACCACGACCCGATATCCGAAGCGCGCCGCTCCAAGAGCAAAGCTCGCCCCGGCAAGGCCGCCCCCCACCACTACGATGGGCCGCTCGCCCTGTGTTTCGCCGCGCGTCATGTCGATATGCCGCCCCGCCATGACTCAGGCGGCCATCAGGGCCTCGATTTCTTCCGGTTCCCGGGGAAGTCCGTCGCTGAGGATGCGGTTGCCATTTTCGGTCACCAGCACATCGTCTTCAATGCGCACGCCGATGCCGCGCCAGCGCGGGTCCACGTTCTCGTTGCCGGGGGAGATATAGATTCCCGGCTCGATGGTGGTCACCATGCCCGGAGCGAAGGGCCGCCAGTCTTCGCCATTGCGGTAGCTGCCCACATCGTGCACGTCGATGCCCAGCCAGTGGCCCACCCGGTGCATGTAGAAGTCCTTGTGGGTTTCCTCTTCCATCGCTTCGTCGGCGCTGCCGGTCAGCAGCCCCAGATCAAGCAGGCCGTCCACAATGGCCTTCACCGAAGCCTGCTGCGCCGCATCCCATGGCGCGCCGGGCTTGACTGCCGCCACGGCGCTGGCGTGGGCTGCAAGCACGATACGGTAGATTTCACGCTGTTCGGCGCTGAAGCGGCCATTGGCGGGGAAGGTGCGGGTGATGTCCGCGGCGTAGTGGCGGTATTCACAGCCGGCGTCCACGAGGACGAGATCGCCATCGGCGATTTCCGCCTGATTGCTGTCATAGTGCAGGATGCAGGCATTGGCGCCGGCGCCGATGATCGAGCCATAGGCCGCCGCCCGGCTGCCATGGCGCAGGAAACAGTGCAGCAACTCGGCTTCGAGTTCATATTCGCGCATGCCCGGGCGGCAATACCGCATGATGCGGCGGTGGCCCTCCACCGAAATTCGCACCGCCTCCTCCATCAGGCGGATTTCAGACTCGCTCTTGATCAGGCGCATTTCGTGCAGCAGTTCATCGAGCAACAGGAACTGTTTTGGCGCCGGCCCGCCGAGCCGCGCTTTTTCCCGGGCGCCGCGGACCCAGCCCATGACCTGTTCATCGAATCCGGCATCGGCGCCCATGCGGTAGTGGATGCGTTCGCGGCCTTCAATGAGCTCTGGCATCAGATCGTCGATTTCCGCGGCGGGATGGGCCTCGTCCACGCCGAGCGCTTCCACCGCCGCTTCCGGGCCGAGGAGCAAGCCTTCCCATTGTTCCCTTTTTGGGTCCTTTTGCTGGCAGAACAGCACGGTTTCGCCTTTATCGCGCCCGGGAACAAGTGCGAGCAGGGCGCCTGCTTCGGTGAATCCGGTGAGATAGTAGAAATCGCTGTCCTGGCGGTAGGCGTGGTGGACATCGCGGCTGCGCACCCGCTCCGGGGCGGCGGGCAGCAGGGCCAGCGACCCGGGCGCCATGCGCTCCATCAGCAGGCTGCGGCGCTGGCGGTACTCGTGGTTTTCAGTCATCTGATCTCGCTTCATTATTGACCGGCTTGGCAAGCGGCTCTATATTCGCCGGGTGAATCAAGTCGGGCGCCTGCCGGATGCACGATAACAGAATTGACGCGTTGCATGGAAAAGTCGATGCCCTTATCGAGCTTTGCGGCGAACTGCGCGAAGAAAATCACCTGCTCAAGGCGAGTGAACAGAACCTGCGAGCCGAGCGCCGGCAATTGCTGGAGAAAAACCGCGAGGCGAAACAGCGGCTGCAGGCCATTCTCATGCGCCTGAAGGCATTGAATACATGAAGCGAGACTGACCGGCGCGGCCAACGAAATGACCAGTGACAACAACTCCGTTCTGCTGACCATCCTCAACAAGAGCTATTGGGTGAACTGCCCGCCCGAGGAAAGAAGCTCCCTGCTGGAATCCGCACGCTATCTCGATGAGCGCATGTACCGGATTCAACGCCGGGTCAGCAAACTCGACCGCGAACAGATCGCCGTCATGGTGGCGCTCAACATCACCCACGAACTGCTCAGGAAGCCCGCGGCCGAAGGCGGCAACACCCTGCTCGACGACGTCCGCCTAGCCCAGCTCGAGGACAAACTCAACCACGCTCTCGGCAAGGAAGAAGCGACTCCCGATTCGCCCCAACCACCCCACGCTCCGTAATGATGCCGCTGACCAGCCGGGCCGGGGTGATATCGAAGGCGAAATTGCGGATGGCGCTCGACTCGGGATACTGGCGGACCTCGGCCTCTTCGCCATCGGCGCCGATGCCGCTGGCCATGCTCACTTCCCCGGCGCCGCGCTCTTCGATGGGGATGGGCGCCGCCATGGAAGGCCAGTCGAAATCGATGGTGGACAGCGGCAGGGCGGCATAAAAAGGCACCTGGTTGTCTCTTGCCGCCAGGGCGAGCGGATAGGTGCCGATCTTGTTGCAGACATCCCCCGCCGCGCTGACCCGGTCGCTGCCGGTAATGCAGACATCCGCCATTCCCCGGGACATGACATGACCCGCGGCGCTGTCCACAATCAGGCTGTGCTCGACGCCGGCCTGGCGCAATTCCCAGCAGGTGAGCGCCGCGCCCTGGTTGCGCGGCCGGGTTTCATCGACCCAGACATGCAACGGTATGCCTTTTGCCGCCGCCTTGAAAATCACCGCCAACGCAGTGCCCCAGTCCACAGCGGCCAAGGCGCCGGCATTGCAATGAGTCAGCACCTGCAATGGGTGTCCCCGCCTGGTTTTGCCGCGCCAGAGCCTTTCCAGCAACACACTGCCGTGTTCGCCGATGGCTTCGCAGCAGGCGCTGTCGGCGTCCGCAAGCTTGTTGGCGAATCGCAATGCCCGAGTGGCAATCGAATCAGCGGGCTCCCGGGCAAGTGTCCTGGCGGCGCGGTCCAGAGCCCAGCGCAGATTGACCGCCGTGGGCCGGATGCCTTGCAACTGCGCCAGGGCATGCGCGAGCCCCGCCGGATTCTCCCGCAGGGCCAGATACACGCCAAAGGCCGCGGTGACGCCGATCAGCGGCGCGCCGCGAACCCGCATGGCGCGGATGGCCTCACAGGCTTCGGCCAAAGTCGCAAGGGTGCGGATTTCGAAATGATGCGGCAGCCGGGTCTGGTCGATGATGCGCACCTGGCCAGTCACCGGCTCGTGCCAGATGCTGCGATATTCCTTGCCTTCCACGCGCATGGAAACTACACCACCCTCTCATTGCCGCCATCCACCGGAAGCTGGGCGCCGGTGGTGCGGCTGAAGGCGGTTCCGGCAAGGCCGGGGGCGGGGTCCTGGCCGAGCAGGCGGGAAGAATAGGCGCGCAATTCAAGCCCGGTGGCGCAGGCGCGGGCTTCAGTATCGTTCCAGCGGCTTCGCATGGCGGCTTGCTACCACTGCGAATTCAGGAATTTGCGACCGGCAGCGGCATCCGTTGCGGGAGGGTGGCGCTTTGCAGGCGCCACCCGGCATTCAGTTTGCGTCAATGATGGAAATATCGGCAATGCCGGCCTGCCGCGCCGCGTCCATGATCAGGACGAGGGTGGAAACATCGGAACTGGAATTCGGCTGGATGATTACCGTGGCGCCGGGATTCTCGGCGCGCAACTGGTCGATGTTAGAACGGATCTGGGTCGCGATGATGGGCCGCGGATTCCGGTTGAGAATAATCTCGTTATTGGCGCCGATCTCGAACAGGATATTGCGGTCCTCGATGTCCTGCTCGGGCGGCGGCTGATCGTTGTTGCTGTCGCTGCTTGCCGCGCTGATGGCGGTCTCGGACAGAAACGTCGCCGTCACGACGAAAAAAATCAACAGGATGAACACCACATCGAGCATGGGTGTGAGGTCGATCCTGGAGTCATCCGACTTGTGCTTGACGCCTACTTTTTTCATTACGGTTTCCTGCCACCCCAGCAATCAGCCGGAGTATAGCAGCCGGGTACTTCAATGCAACACTGATGATTTCCCATCGCGGCAATTCTCATTATGGCAATGGGCGGGCCCACATCGGTCATCCTGCGCGCAGTCGCGGGGTGAGGCCCGACCGGCGTAGCCGGCAAAGAGCAAAGCTCTTTGAGAGCCGAACGGCTCGCCATGGATGGCGAGACTGGGGATTGGCGAAACCCGATCAGTCGCGCCATGGATGGCAAAAACACATTCACGGTATCCCTGCGAGAGATTCTGCGACTACGCTTCGTTTCGCGCGGAATGACAGAGGGGGAGGGGCTTCGTTTCGCGCGGAATGACATGAAGGTTGGAGCGCCAAAATGAAAATCGCTGTTTCCATTGAAAGTTGATGGTTGCCATCCGGCTGCAATTTTCGTATTTTTCAGTTTTTACCTCAGGGGGGGGAAGCATGATCCACGCAACAAGACTGAAACCACTTTTTGCAATCCTGTCTCTTGTAGCGGCTGTGACAGCCGTGTTGCCCGCTGCGGCGCAATCGACCGCCCAGGGCGTGATCGAGGGCGTGGTCGAGAGCCCCGCCGGCGCGGAAGCCGGAGTCTGGGTGATCGCGGAGACCGACGACACGCCGACCCACTTCGTGAAGATCGTCGTGACCGACGACGACGGCCGGTTTGTCCTGCCGGAACTGCCCGACGCGCTGTTCAGCGTGTGGGTGCGGGGCTACGGCCTGGTGGATTCCGATCCGGTGTTCCTGCGGCCGGGAGCGTCCGGCGTCAGCCTGAAAACCTTCCAGGCGGGAGACCCGCTGCTCGCGGCTCAGGTGTATCCGGGCAACTACTGGTATTCCCTGCTTGAAGTTCCGGGACACGAGGAGTTTCCCGGAACCGGCCCGGACGGCAACGGCATTTCCCCGTTCATGGGCAGCCAGGATCACTGGATCGACACGACCAAGCAAAGGTGTCAGCTTTGCCACCAGCTCGGCAACAAGGCGACCCGCACCCTCGATCACCTGAGCCATCTCGAATTCGAGTCGAGCGTCGAGGCATGGCGCTATCGCACGGCGATGGGCATCCGGGGGCCGCTCATGGCGGCCATATCCGGTTTCTTCGGGCCCCGCGGCATGGAAATGTACGCGGATTGGACCGATCGCATCGCCGCGGGAGAAATCCCGCCGACGCCGCCGCGCCCCGAGGGCATCGAGCGGAATATCGTCATTACCCAATGGGACTGGGGCAATGAGTCCGCCTTTATCCACGATGAAATCACCACCGACAAGCGCGACCCCACGGTGAACGCCAACGGTCTGGTCTATGGCGTCGACGCCTCGTTCGGCGCCCTGCTCGAACTTGACGTGGAAACCCACGAGTGGCGGGAGCTGGAAATTCCGGTTCGCGACAACCCCGACAATCCCGCCGTGACCCGTTTCCTGCAGGAATTCCCGGTGCCGTCCGCCTATTACGGCGACGAGGCGCTGTGGCAGCGCCCGGCCGACCCCCACAATCCGATGTTCGACGAACTGGGCCGGGTATGGATGACCACCAAGGTGAGAGGCGATATCCTGCCGGAATGGTGCCGGCCGGGGTCGGACAACCCCTTTGTGGAGTATTACCCCACCCGGGCGAGCACTCGCCAGGCTTCGTATTACGATCCGGCCACGGAAGATTTCGGGCTTATCGATACCTGCTTTACCACCCACCATCTGCAATTCGACTGGACCGAGGACCGCATCCTCTATTTCAGCACCCTCGCCGAC
>JAJDSZ010000102.1 GCA_022827425.1 Pseudomonadales bacterium
TACGAATTCCCGAGTTCCGCTTCGCCCGAAGCCCAGGAGTATTTCATCCAGGGCGTCGGATTCCTGCACAGCTTCGGCAGGACCCAGGCGCGCGAGGCATTCGTCAAGGCGCAGGAACTCGACCCGGATTTCGCGCTGGCCTATTGGGGCGAGGTCTTCACCTACCAGCACCCCTTTTTCGGCCCCGTGGACGAACGGCCCGGCCAGGCGCTGATGAAGCTCGGCGCCACCGCCGAAGAGCGGCTCGCCAAGGCGCCGACCGAACGCGAGAAGGGCTTCCTCAAGGCCGCCGAAGCCTACGCCCTGGCGCCCGGCGGCATGCCGGATCGCCGGATCGCCTGGATGAACGCCATGGCCGACCTGTACGAGAAGTATCCGGACGATGACGAGGTAAAGGCCTTTTACACCGTTTCCATGCTGTCCGGCGCCACCGCTTCCGGCGACATGCGCGAGCGCATCAACATGCGCGCGGGCTCGCTGGCGCTGGAGCTGTTCAAGGACAACGACAATCATCCCGGCGCGGCGCACTACGTGATCCATTCCTTCGACGACCCGCTGCACGCCCCGCTCGCCCTCGAAGCCGCGCTCAAGTATGCGGACATCGCCCCGGCGGTCTCCCACGCGCGTCACATGCCGACCCATATCTTCATCCAGCACGGCATGTGGAGCCGCGTCGCCATGTGGAACGATTCGGCCTTCCAGGCGGCCCGCGAACTGTGGAAGCAGGGCGATGAAGTCGGCGACCAGAACCACTCCTCCGACTGGGGCCAATACGGCGATCTGCAACTCGGCAACTGGGAGCGCTCGAAGTTGTGGATCGAACGCGCCGAGAAGACTCTTGCGGAAAACCCGGGAGACTCGCGTTCGACCAGCACCCTGAAGACCATGCAGGCGCGCCATATCATCGAAACCGAACAATGGGAATTGCGCGAGTTGAACGACGAGCTGGCGGATCACCAGTTGCTCGCCCTCGGCCTGAGCGCCGCTAATCTCGGCGAACTCGCCCTGGCGGAACAGGTTGCCGACAGGCTCGGGGACAGGGCCTCGGATCAGCCCAATAACGCCAACCTGCAGGTCATGCACGCCGAAGTGGCGGCGCTGACCATGGCGAAACACGCCCAGCAGCAGCTCAACGAAGGCCTGACCACCGACGGGCTGCCGCAACAGGAAAAAGCCATCGAACTGCTGAACCGGGCGGTGGCGCTGAAAGAGTCCCAGTTGCCGCCGCGGGGCGCCGCCGAGCCACTCAAGCCGATTCACGAACTGACCGGCGAAGTACTGCTCGCCCTCGGCCAGCCGAAGGACGCCGCCGAGCGTTTCGAACAGTCGCTGCTGCGCATGCCGAACCGGCCGCTGTCGCTGCTCGGCGCCGCCCGCGCCTACGCCGCCATGAATGAAATGGAAATGGCGGCCGAGAAATACCAGGCCTATCTTGCCGTGCGCAGCGATGATTCCCATCCGGCGGTGCAGGAGGCGATGCAATTCGCGGGCGACTGAACGGAGCGGGATCTGACATGAGCGGAATGAACTGGGAAAAGGCCGCCGGCAACGGCCTGCTTAACCGGCGGCATCTGCTGCAACTCGGACTGACCGGCCTCGGCGCCGCCGGCGCGAATGCCGCCTTCGGCCAGGACGCCGGCGCGATCCTGCAAATCCCGGAGTGGTCGCGCATGCCCGGCGCAAGCGCCAGCGCCTACGGCGAGCGATCCCGCTACGCCGGCGATCTGCAACGCATGGCGGGCACGCCCGACCCGATCTATCCGGGCGGCGGCGCCTCGCGTTCCCCATTGCAGTTCCTGCAGGGCACGATCACACCGAACGCGTTGCATTTCGAGCGTCATCACGCCGGGATTCCCGACATCGATCCCGCCGGACACATGCTCGTCATCAACGGCCTCGTGCGGCAGCCGCTGGCTTTCAGCTACGAGAACCTGCTCAAGTACCCGATGGTCAGCCGGATCAATTTCCTCGAATGTTCCGGGAACAGCGGCGCGCTGCTGCGCGGCGGCAATGCCGACGGCACCGCCCAGAGCCTGCACGGCCTGCTTTCCTGCGCCGAGTGGACCGGCGTCCCGCTTTCGACCTTGCTCGACGAAGCCGGCGTATTGCCGGAGGCGCGCTGGGTCGCCGCGGTGGGCGCCGACGCCGCGAGCATGGGGCGTTCGGTTCCCATCGAAAAGGCCCTCGACGATGTGCTGGTGGCCCTGTATCAGAACGGTGAGCCGATCCGGCCGGGACAGGGTTATCCCGTGCGCCTGTTCTGCCCCGGCTGGGAAGGCAACATCAGCGTGAAATGGCTCACCCAGCTCAAGTTGATGCGCGAACCGGCCCAGTTCCGGGACGAAACGAGCAAATACACCGACACCATGCCCGACCGCAGCAGCCTGCAATTCACTTTTCCCATGGGCGTAAAGTCGTTGATTACTTCGCCTTCGGGCCGGATGAACCTGCCCCGGGCCGGCATTTACCAGGTCACCGGCGTGGCCTGGTCGGGTCACGGGGCGATTCGGCGGGTGGAAGTCAGCGCCGACGGCGGCGCCACCTGGGCCGAAGCCGAAATGCAGGCGGAACCCGGCGACAAGGCGCTGGCGCGTTTCACGATCCCCTGGGAATGGTCCGGCGGATCGGCGGTGCTGCAAAGCCGGGCCACCGACAGCGCCGGCAACGTGCAGCCCATTCGCGACGAGGTGCTGGCGGCGCGGGGCACGATCAGCTTCTATCACAACAATTGCATCCAGAGCTGGGGCGTGGACGACGGCGGAGCGATCAGCAATGTCTATGTCTAGACGCACCGCGGCATGGGGCAGGATTCTGGCGCTGCTTCTTTGCGCCGGCTGGCTCGCGCCGGCGGGCTCCCAGGAGGCGCGCATCCAGTTGGGAACGCCGATCGACGAAGATCAGTTGAGCGGCTTCGATCTGATCGCCGCGCCGGACGGCAGCGGCATGCCAACCGGCGCCGGCACCGCGCGGCAGGGCCGCGCGGTTTACGAACTGAACTGCCTGCGCTGCCATGCCGTCAACGGCGAAGGCGTTTCCGGTAATACCGTCATTGCCGGAGGCGACATGCGGTCCGAGGAGTCGCCGCTGCGCACCGTGGGCAGCTACTGGCCC
>JAJDSZ010000053.1 GCA_022827425.1 Pseudomonadales bacterium
ATTGCGCACCAGCGCCACTTCGTCCGCCGAAACGTTCAGTTGCGCGGCCACCCGTGCGCGTGCGGTCTCCAGCAAGTCGCCGAACCTCGCGCGGTTATTGAAAGAACAGTCGCGGTCGATGTCGGCCGTGAGCAAGGACACGTTCTCCGCCACGGCGCGGAAAGACGGGCACAGGTTGGCGGCGTTCATGGGCACGGCGTCTTCGGTGAACGAGAATTGGGCGCGCACCATCTCCCAATACGATTCATCCTGACCGGGCGCCGCGAGTTGCTGCTGCGCCTGGGCGGCCGACATGCCGGCCCCGCCGAGCATCAGGGCGCTCGTGGTCTGCAGGAACTCGCGTCGTGTCTGCGATCTGGTCATGGCGGCTGTTCCATTTCGATATGGGTCGATGTGAATGTTTCAGATTACCCGTTTTGACCGCAATGCGTCGATGTCTTCCTCGCCGTAACCGAGTTCGCGCATGATCCGGTTCGTATGTTCCCCAAGCATTGGTGGCCGCTGACGAATCTCGCCAGGCGTCTCAGACAACTCCACCGGCGTCTTCATCAGTGGCGCGGGTCGTTCCAGCCCCGGATACTCCGTGGCCTGGAAGATGCCGCGCGCGGCGATATGCGGGTCCTCAAGTACTTCCTGCGGCGACATTACCGGCCCGGCCGGAAGCCGCGCTGCTTCCATCGCCGCCAGCACTTCCTCGCTCGTACGTTCGGCGCACCAGCGGGCAAGGCGTTCACTGATCAAATGGCCGTAGTCGCCCCGGGAAATGTCGTCCTTGAAACGCGGGTCGTCCAGCCAGTGGTCTTCACCCATCAGATCGGCCCAGCGCTTGAACAGCGGGCCGCCGATGGATTGCACCAACACCCAGCCGTCCCTGGTGCGGAACGTGTCCGCGGGCGCGGCAGTCTGGGCGCGATTCAGGCTCGCGACGCGGTCGCGCTGAATGGCATGCTGCTCGATGAGCGTGCCGTTCATAATCGTCAGGGCGGTATTGAACAGCGAACCTTCGACGATCTGGCCCTTGCCGGTTTTCGCCCGCTCGTACAATGCCGCCATCGTGCCGAAAGCCGACAGGCTGGCGGTGCCGAAATCGACCCATGGACCCCAGGCGCGCACCGGCTGCTCTGGTGTGCCGGTGAGATACATGCAGCCGGACATGGCCTGTCCGAGGCCGTCGAAGCCGACCCGATTCTCATATGGCCCGCCCCGGCCAAACGCGGAAATCATGGTCAGGATAATGTCGGGCTTGACCGCGCACAGACTGTCGTAATCGAGCCCCATGGCCCGCAAGGTATCCGGCGGCAGATTGGCGACGACCACATCGGCCGTGGCCACGAGCTTTTTCACGATCTCGCGTCCTTCCGGCTTCATCGGATTGAGCGTCATCGATCGCTTGTTGCGCGCGAGTTGCAGGAACAGCGCGCCATCCCCGTTTTCGGTAACCGGCGACAGGTAGCGGTCCTCCGACCCATCGACCTTCTCGATGCGAATCACCTCCGCGCCCATATCCCCGAGCAGGGTGGCGCAATACGGCCCCGCGATATAACGCCCGAAATCGAGCACCCGGATGCCTTGCAGAATCTTGCTCATTTGAATCGGTTCCTCGCCAGTCCCGGAAATCCATGTCGCGGCGGATGATACCACCCGGGGCTCGGTCGAACCGTAATTGACGATGGCTATGTCCACGAATATTGTCCGCCGGAAACGTGCAGGCGGAGATGGACCGCTTCTTCGCACTGTACCGGGAGATTCAGGAGCGCGGCTATTCGGTAAACGTGGAAGCCGCCTGGCTGCATCACCGCTTCGTGCGCACCCACCCTTTCCAGGACGGCAACGGTCGCACTTCGCGCCTGCTCATGGCGTGGGCGTACATCAAGCGTTCGCTGCCGCCTCCGGTCATCACCGCCCTGGGCAAGCCGGACTATATCGATGCACTGGAAAGAGCCGATGCGGGACGCCTCAAGGCGTTCTCCGACTATATCGGCGCGCTTTCCGTAGCATCATTGATCAGCGCGACCAATTTGGCCGAGGATGCCCTCGCCGGCAAACTCAACCGCGCCAACGGCAATGGCGGCCGCACCATCGGCGATATCTATCATCCTCCCGAAGCAAAGTGATCAGGCTTTTTCGGAACCAGAAATCCTTGCAAATTGAAAATAGAATTTTTAATATTCAAGGATGATTTATCGCCGAAGCCTCGAACAAGTTCGTACAGCTCTGTCCCGTCAGGCTGTCGTCGGCCTGATCGGACCACGTCAGTCCGGCAAGACCACGCTTGCTCTGGATTTGGCTGTGGAGACCGATGCACTCTATCTCGACCTCGAAACCCGGGCTGATCGAAACAAACTGGTTGATCCCGCACTGTTCCTCGAATCCTTTGAAGAACGGCTTGTCATTCTCGACGAGATTCATCGGGTTCCGGAGATTTTTCAGGAACTGCGGGGGCTCGTGGACCGGGGCCGGCGCAAGGGCATCCGGACCAACCGCTTCCTGGTGCTGGGCTCCGCGTCCATTGATCTGCTCCGTCAATCGGGAGAAAGTCTGGCCGGCCGCATCGAATACGTGGAACTGAACCCTCTGGATGTGATCGACGCGGCTCCCGGCAATCTGGAATTGACCAGGCTCTGGATGCGGGGCGGCTTCCCCGACAGTTTTCTTGCCGCCAGCGAAAACGACAGCTTCGAGTACCGGAGGAATTTCATTCGCACTTATCTTGAGCGCGATATTCCGCAATTCGGCGTTCGCATCCCGGCCGAGACGCTTGAGCGGCTCTGGACGATGCTGGCCCATTCCCAAGGTTCGCTCCTGAACGCTTCAAAATTGGCGGCGGGGCTGGGTATTACCGCCCCTACAGTCACCAGTTACGTCGACCTGCTTTCCGACCTGCTGTTGGTGCGTCGACTTCCGTCCCACCACGCGAACGTAAAGAAAAGACTGGTGAAATCTCCCAAGGTCTACGTACGGGATAGTGGGCTGGTCCACGCCTTGCTTGGCCTGGCGGATTTCAATGAAATCGCCGGCCATCCCGTTGTGGGGCCAAGCTGGGAAGGCTTTGTAATCGAGAATCTGCTTACAGCCGCGCCGCCGGCAACCAAAGCCAGCTTCTATCGGACAGCCGCCGGGGCCGAGATAGACTTGCTGCTTACGCTGCCCGGCAACCACGGCGTCTGGGCCATCGAAATCAAACGCGGCTCGGCCACCGGCCTCGGCAAAGGCTTTCACCACGCCCGCGCCGACCTAAAACCGGAAAAATGCTTCATCGTCAACTCCGGTGACTCACGCTTTCCCGTTTCCGCCGACATCGAAGCCATCGGCTTGCGGCAAATGACGGAATTGTTGTCGCAATTGCGGAAGTAGTCGAAATCGTCTGGCCATGGCGCTCCCAAACATGGAGTTCACATTGATGTTAATCCCTTTTCAGCCGCCGGGTGGCGGATCGTCGTCACACTTGCCCGAAATCAATTCCGTTGCTAATTTGCAATGTCATCAATACGCCAAACTCGGGCGGTTAGAATGCCTCGGCTGACAATTACACTTGAAGATCAATTGCACCAAGCGCTGAAGGAAACAGCGGCGCGCCAGCGCCGTTCCATCGACTCGATCATCGAAGAAAGCTTGCGCTTGCACGGGATACGCACTCACCAAAGCGTCATGGATATCGTAAGCAAAGCGCGGGCGGCGGCCGGTCTGGAACCCGACGAGGCCCTCGATCTGGCCGTGCGGGAAGTACGGGAGCTGCGCCGGAAGCAGATAGCCTGACTCCGATTCAGCCCAAAATGCGCAAACCTGCGCTCATTGATACCAATATCGTCATTTCCGGATTGATTACATCCGATGTTGACAGCACCACCGCGAGAATTTTCGACGGCATGCTCAAGGATGAATTCCGTAACCTGATGTCGGAAAAACCGCTTATCGAATACGCTGACCATCTCTTGCTCGAAATGGCACAGGGCAGAAGCGCTGGCAGCGGCTCGTGCCGTTTGCAGAGCCGGGTTCGACCGCAACTCGTCATGTTCAGAACTTCGTATTCCAGCGCAAGCGAGTTCACCCGCTGCCAAACCATCGTCAGCAGCGAATGCCGGCAACTGGCCTTGCGGCGCGTGTCTGTCAACGTCTTCGCGGCCCGGTCGGTCAACCCCAGCATTCGGTCGACCGGGGATGCAACAGCACCGTGCCGCCGTCGAAGGTGATCGCGCCGTTGGAGAAAGAGGACTCCACGAGGCGGCCTTTGCAGCTTGGAAAACGAATGGGTTCCAATTTACAATCCGTCATGGGCGGGGCGTTCCTCAATATCGACTTAAGTAATTGAATTGTATCGATATACGGGTGCCCAGCCCGCCTTATTCATGCAATATTCGGGATAGCAAGCTGGTCTCGGATAATGGACTATCGAATGCAGGACGGTGGGGGGGCTTCGCTTCTTGCAAGATCGCGTGGCATTGGCTTCCGGGCTGCTCTACAATCATTCCTTCCATCTGACCATGAGCCTCCCTGATGACCAGCATTCCGCAACGCTTGTCGGTTCCATTTCTTCTGCTCGCCCTGGCTGCCCAGTTCACCCAGGCCGCCGAGCATCCCGGTTATCTTGTGGACCCGGAGCGGCGCACCACCGGCATCGGCAAGTTCTACATGGGCCGGGAGATTTCCTTCGTCATGGGGCATCTGGCGGCGGACTGGCTCAACCGGCCGGGGCGCATCATGGAAGAAATGCCGGATGAAGTCGTCGCCAACATGAATCTGGCGCCCGATGAAGTCGTTGCCGATATCGGCGCGGGTTCGGGCTACTTCTCGTTTCGTATCGCCGGGAAAGTGCCAGACGGCGAAGTGCTGGCAGTGGACATCCAGCAGGAAATGCTCGACCTGATCGCACGGCGGCAGGCGGACGGGAAAGGCGGGAATATCCGCACGATTCTCGGCGCCATCGACGATCCGCGCCTGCCGGAGAATTCCATCGACGCCGCCATCATGGTGGACGCCTATCACGAATTTTCGCACCCGTTCGAGATGATGGACGGCATCTACCGGGCGCTGAAGCCCGGCGGCCGCGTATTCCTGCTCGAGTATCGCGGCGAAGACGCATCGGTGCCCATTCGCCCGCTGCACAAGATGACCCAGGAGCAGGCCATCCTCGAAATGGCCGTTGTCGGGCTCGAATGGAGCGAAACCCTCGACTTCCTTCCCTGGCAGCACATGATGATCTTCACCAAGCCGGAATGAAATCGGCAGCAATGCAATTTCGCGCGTACCATGCCGTCTTTGTCGGCATGATGCTCGTCGCCTGCGCCGAAGACCAGGGCAGGGAATGGCCGCTTCTGGTCGATGAACGGGGCGGTTACGAAACCGTGCCTTTGGAGAAAGACGTGGTTGTGGTCAAGGTGGTCCAGAATCTCGTCAGGAACATGGAAGACTTTGACGACCCCCAGGCCGGCCTCGCTGAAAATCTGCGGCGCATGGAAACCTGGATCGAAACCGCCTGTTCCCGGGGCGGCCGGCCCGATTTCATCCTCTTCAACGAATTCCCTCTCACGGGCTACTCCCGGGCGCCCCGGGAAGAGAAGCTTGCCTACACCATTCGTATTCCGGGGCCGGAAACCGACCGGCTCGGCGAACTCGCCCGGGATTGCGACAGCTATATCATCTTTGGCAGCTATGCCAGGGACGAGGAATGGCCCGGGCATATCCTCAGCATCAACACCGTCATCGATCGGCGGGGGGAAATCGCCGCCGAATTCTGGAAAAGCAGGAATATCAAGCGCTTCAGCGCCGATGGCGGGGATATTCCCACGACCACGGTGGAAAGCGTATACGAGCGCTATCTCGACCGTTACGGCGAAGAGCAACTGATTCCCGTCCTGCGCACCGAATTCGGCAATATCGCCGTAAGCACGGTGCAACTCGACCCGTTCGTTTATGCCGCTTTCGCCATGCGCGGCGTGGAAATCATGTTTCGCACGGCGACCCTGTTTTCCGAGACCGATGTCATGGCCATCGCCCGCTATAACAATATGTATTCCGCCATGTGCAATATCGTGTTCCCCGCCGATAGCCCGGCGGCTTCGCAAGGCGGCAACTCGCTGATCGTCGGGCCCGACGGCAGCGTTCTGGCCCAGGCGACGGGAAATGTCGAGGCGGTTATCGAGGCTGAAATCCCCATCGCCGAGTTTCGCGCCGGGCGCGGCATTCACCGCTATCCACTGGAACTGCTGGAGCCCGTTTTTTCGCAGTATCGCGGCGAGATACCTCCCAATCACCTCGACCTCCCGCCCGGACAACTGCCGCAAACGAGACAGGACATGGCGGCGCTGCTCGACCGGGTCAGCCGCTGGTTGGCCGACTAAGCTTGAATCAAAGCAATTTCTGCAGATTGCCGTAGCCGCTGCGGCTGATGGGCAGTTCGCGCTTGTCGGTGAGGATGGCGATGCGGCTGTCCTTGCTTTCGGATTCGATTCGCGCGAGAAAATTGATATTGAGCAGATACGAGCGGTGGATGCGGCAGAACAGGCGCGGGTCGAGCTTCTTTTGCAGGCGGCTGAGGCGGTCGAGCTTGATGTGGGTGGCGTCCGCCGTGTGAATCGCCACGTAGTCGTCGGCGGCTTCGATGTAGCGGACGGTATCCACCGCAAGCACGTGTACTTCGCTGCCGTCGCGCACGAGAATCCGGCGCAGCAGTTCGCGCTCCCGGGCCGGGTCCGCAAGCAGGCTTTGCAGGCGTGACGGTTCTTCAAGCCCCACCCGCGCCACGACTTTTTCCACCGCCTGGGCAAGCCGCTTCGGGTCCACGGGTTTGAGCAGGTAATCCACCGCATTGGCCTCGAAAGCCTGTACCGCGTACTGGTCGTAGGCGGTGACGAAAATCACGAAGGGAATCTGTTCCTGGACGAGTTCGAGCACATCGAAACCGTCGAGTTTGGGCATTTGCACATCGAGAAACAACAGTTGCGGACGCTGCTCATGGATCGCCTTGACCGCCTGCAAGCCGTTCTCGCACAGCCCGATCACCGCAAGCTCGGGATGCCTGGCGAGGGCTGATTGCAGCGCCTGGCGGGCATGGGGTTCGTCGTCGACGATGAGGCAGCTTATGGGTTCGCGTTTCGCCATGGCTTCACTGTACGACCGCATGGGACTCCGGTAAAGGCAGGCAGATGCGGGCGATGAAGCTGTTGTCCTCGCGGCTGGTGTGCAGGCTGGCTTCCTCGCCGTAGCGATTCTTCAGGCGTTGGCGCAGGCTGATGAGCCCGATGCCGGTGCCCTGCCGCTGGTGGCCGAGCGCATCCACCGGGTTGCCGATGGTGATATGCAGCCGATTTTCCGCGGCATTGGCGCGCAATTCGAGGCAGCCGCCTTCGATGCAACTGTCGATGCCGTGCTTGATGGCGTTTTCCACCAGGGGGAACAGCATCAGCGAGGGCACCGGAGTCGGCAGCAGGGCTTCGTCCGCCTCGATGACAGTGCAGAGCCGCTGGCCGAATCTTTCCCGTTCGATGCTCAGGTAGTTTTCCACATGTTCAAGCTCAGCGCCAAGCGTTGCCGTGGGCCGGTCAGCGTAGGCCACGCTGTAGCGCAGGAAATCCGCGAGACGCAGGCAGAAATGCCGCGCCTGGGCGGGCTCGGAGTCGGTGATATTGGCCAGCGCATTCAGGGCATTGAACAGGAAATGCGGGTGAATCGTGGCCCGCAGGGCGCGCAGTTCCGCCTTGCTGGTGAGCAATTGCTGCTGCAGGGCCGCCTGTTCCAGGTCGCGGCCGCGCTCCAGCGCGATCAGCAGATAGTGCAGCAGCACGAAAAACTCGTAGCCGCAGGCGAAAATGACGAGGTTGGTGAAAAGTCCCAGGGAAAAATAGTCCAGTGCGGGAATCGATGGGGCCAGGGAGTCCAGCGCCAGCGCATAGCCCCTGGCAAGCAGCGCCCAGAGCAGCCCGGTAACGATGAGGATCAGCGTCTGGGTGCCGATCACCTTGCTCCAGGCGCCCCTGTCCAGGGGCAGGGCGCGGCAGAGATAGTAATTGGGGATCAGGAACAGCAGCCAGAGAAAGTACGCCGGCGCAAACAGCGCGAGGCTGTGCCATGGCGGAACTTCCTCGATGTTGCCGACCAGGGCTGAAAGGCCGGCGCTGAACAAGGTCCAGCCAACCAGCATCGCGATTACGCGGTTGGGTGTCCTGAATAAGGGGTGCATGGGATATTGACAGGGCCTGCGGCCTGCGCTCAGTTCCGGATTTCGCCTCCGCCCATCAGCGCAAGGCCGGTGACGATGAGGGTCTTGGGGGGCAGGTTCAATTCTTCCGCCATGTCCCGGGTCTTGTTGCTGTAGCCGCCCATGATACACAGGGAGCCGCTTTTTTCGACTCTCCAGTTGGCGGGAACGGTAATTTCGACGCCGCCCATGATGCAGTAGACATGGAGCCGCATGCTGTCGCCCGCCATGTCGGCTTCGCTGAAATCCAGCTCATAGCCGCCCCAGATCGCCATGACTTCGCCGCCCTGGAGTTGCCGGGAGTGAAAGTTCAGCTCGCCGCCGCCCATGAAGGCGAACAGCTTGATCTCGTCCTGTTCCGGGTCGAGGTCTTCATTGCTGGTATTGAGGCTGCGGGGTAGGAGATTGCGGGGATTGACGAGGAAGAAGGCGACGGTCAGCAGAATCACGGGAACGACCATGTCGCCGAAGGAAAGTCCGAACAGCCCGATCTGGGAAACGATCAGCACCGCGCCGAACAGGATCACCAGCCAGGCCATCAGCGGCGCCCGGCCCTTTTCCGCCCGCGAAATCCAGAATACGCCGGCAAGCACCAGCAGGTAGGGGATCGAATTGAAAATGAGCCGGAAGACCGCGCCGATCAGGTCGCGCAGGCCCAGGAAACTGAACAGGCCGGCATTGGAAAGGATCAGCAGTCCGGCAATTGCCACGAGCACATAGGCGGCGGTTTTTCTGCCCCGGGAAGATTCCGGTTCGGTCATCGGCGCTTGCCTTTCGTTCGAGCCCGAGGGCAAGCCTATCCCCCGCCCGGGGCCGTACCGCGAGTGAATCGGTGAATGACCCCGAATTCTCGGTGAATCGCGTAACGGGCCTGTACGGCCGCCCGCATGTTATTGACCGAGCAGACGGCGCAATTCAGGGAAAAGCGTAGCTGGCCCCGCAGCCGCGACTGTAGAATCCGCCTCGACCGTAAAACCCGGCGACGCGAATCCGGCATCATCGCCAGCCTGCACTGCCTGACGCTGATGAACGGTCGCTCGACCCGGTAACTTTTGAGCAAAAGAGGACGTTGGAGAAATGGAGGACGCAATCATGCAGTATCGATATCATCACTTCTACCTGCCCATAGCGCGCTATGTGAACCGGCTTTCGCCCGCCGCGAAAATCGCCGTAGTCATCGCGCAACTCGTCCTGTTCGGCACCTTGCTCGCGTTTGAACTGACCAATATGCCGGGAGTGCTGTAAGGCGCAGGCCGAACAACGCTGCCGGGAAACTCTGACGCACGGGAGTAACATTCCCGTGGCAGCATCTGCCGTCAACCGATCAGCGAGCGGAGTTGCGCCCTGCGAATCCCGAGTTCTGGCCGCCGTGTCTCGCGGCGGCATTTTCTTGCCCATTCAACCCGCCTGTACGCGGCTCTGGCCCTTGGCGCCCTGCCGGAGCTGAAACCCGATTTCGACGATCCGGCGTCACCCATCGTCGGTACGGAGCTATGCTCCGTGACTGGAGCAAGCCATTGAATTCGCCAGCAAAACAAAACCACGCTTTTGTTTTGCGATAATGAAAAACTCCAGGGAGGGAGTTTTTCAGAGAATACCTAATGAAACAGGCGCTGTTTCAATTCGGCGATGCGGTCGCGGGTTTGGGCGGCCTGTTCGAAGGCGAGGCCTTTGGCCTGCTGGTACATTTCCTTTTCCAGCCGGGCGATTTCCATTTTTAGCTGTTCAGGGCTGTCGGTGTCGGGCAACTGGTATTTCGCGGCCCGTTCCGCCACCCGGCGCTGCCGATGGCCGGCGGCGCCGGAGTAGGCGCCATCCATTACATCCACCACGGATTTGCTGATGCCGGCGGGGGTTATGCCGTGGGTTTGATTGAACTCGAGCTGGCGATCGCGGCGCCGGCTTGATTCGTCCATGGCGCGTTGCATGGAGCCGGTAACGGAGTCGGCGTAGAGTATGGCCTTGCCGTTGATATTGCGGGCGGCGCGGCCAATGGTCTGGATCAGGGAGCGGTCGGAGCGCAGAAAACCTTCCTTGTCGGCGTCGAGCACCGCCACGAGGGAGACTTCGGGAATATCGAGGCCTTCCCGCAGCAGATTGATGCCCACGAGCACGTCGAAACTGCCGAGGCGCAGGTCGCGGAGGATTTCCGAACGCTCCACGGTATCGATATCGGAATGCAGGTAGCGCACGCGCACATCGTGTTCGGCGAGATAGTCGGTGAGGTCCTCGGCCATGCGCTTGGTAAGCACGGTGACGAGCACCCGCTCTTCCCGGGCGGTCACGAGGTGGATTTCCGACAACAGATCGTCCACCTGGATCGAAGCGGGCCGCACTTCGAGTTCTGGATCCACAAGGCCAGTGGGTCTGACCACCTGCCGTACGAGCTGGCCCTGCCTGCGCTCTTCGTAAGGGCCCGGAGTGGCGGAAACGAAGATGATCTGGGGTGTGAGCGACTCCCATTCCTCGAAACGCAGGGGGCGGTTGTCCAGCGCCGAAGGCAGCCGGAAACCGTACTCCACCAGGGTTTCCTTGCGCGAGCGGTCGCCCCGGAACATGGCGCCGAGCTGGGGAATCGAGACGTGGGATTCATCCGCGACCACCAGGGCGTTGGCGGGGAGATAGTCGTACAGCGTTGGCGGCGGCTGTCCCGCTTCGCGCCCCGACAGAAACCGCGAATAATTTTCGATCCCGGAGCAATAACCCACTTCCTGAATCATTTCCATGTCGTAGCGGGTGCGCTGTTCGAGCCGCTGGGCTTCCACGAGGCGATTTTCCCCGCGCAGGAAGTTGAGCCGCTCGGCGAGTTCCCCGCGGATCCGGTCGATGGCGTTCATCAGGGTTTCCCTGGGGGTCACATAATGCGATTTGGGGAATACCGTCAGCCGCGGCACTTCCCGTATGACGCGCCCGGTGAGGGGGTCAAAATGCGATAGCCGCTCGATTTCATCGTCGTACAATTCAATCCGGATCGCATCGCGCTCGGACTCCGCGGGATAAATATCGATCACGTCGCCCCGCACGCGGTAGGTCGCCCGGCGCAGTTCCATGTCGTTGCGGGTGTACTGCAATTCCGCGAGCCGCCGCAGCAGATTGCGCTGGTTGATCGTACCGCCCCGGTTCAGGTGTACCACCATCTGCAACCATGAATTGGGGTCGCCGAGGCCGTAAATCGCCGAAACCGTCGCCACCACGATGACATCGGGCCGCTCAAGCAGGGCTTTGGTGGCGGAAAGCCGCATCTGCTCGATATGGTCATTGATGGAGGAGTCCTTCTCGATATACAGGTCCGAAGAAGGCACGTAGGCTTCGGGCTGGTAGTAATCGTAGTAGGAAACAAAGTATTCCACGGCGTTGCCGGGGAAGAATTCGCGAAACTCGCCATACAGCTGGGCGGCCAGGGTCTTGTTCGGCGCCATTACCAGGGTGGGCCGCTGCACCTGCTCGATCACATTGGCGATGGTGAAGGTCTTGCCCGAGCCGGTCACCCCGAGCAGGGTCTGGGCGTGCAGGCCATCCCGCAGCCCGTCCACCAGATAGCCGATCGCCTCCGGCTGGTCCCCCGCCGGAGCAAACCCCGCCTCAAGCCTGAATTGCCGCTTCATTGCTTCCCTTGCCCGATCTTCATGCGCGGCATATGGTAACAACAAACCCGGGCCCTAATCGAAGACGGGACTGTTCCACTAACCTTGGGGAATTCGTATAATCGCCGCTCGTCGCGGTCCGGTAGCGGAATGGCGGCTTGCGGGTATGCAGGCGCGTAGCTCAGTTGGTTAGAGCGCTACCTTGACATGGTAGAGGTCACCAGTTCGAATCTGGTCGTGCCTACCATCCCATTTATCCCGGAATCCAGACGCTGGCGTCGCCATTGACGCTGGATGTTACCCATAAACAGGAAAGCCGATGTTGACGGTTACCTTGCCGGACGGCAGCAACAGAGAGTACCCGCAGCCGGTCTCGGTGGCCGAGATCGCCGAGTCCATCGGCCCCGGCCTGGCGAAGGCCGCGCTCGCCGGGCGCGTGGACGACAAGCTGGTGGATACCTCCCATGTGCTGGACGGGAACGCCCGAGTGGCGATCGTCACCGACCGCGACAGCGACGGCCTCGAAGTGCTGCGCCATTCCTGCGCCCATCTCATGGCCCAGGCCGTGCAGCGGCTGTTCCCCAAGGCCCAGGTAACCATTGGCCCCGTGATCGACGACGGTTTCTATTACGATTTCGCCTACAGTCGGCCATTCACTCCCGAAGATCTCGCCGCCATCGAGCAGACCATGACCGAAATCGTCAAGGAAGACCTTGGCGTTGAGCGCAAGTTGCTGGAGCGCGACGAAGCCGTGGCATTGTTCCGCGGTATGGGCGAGCACTACAAGGTGGAGATTATCGAGTCGATTCCCTCGGATGAGCCGCTGTCTTTCTACCAGCAGGGCGAATTCATCGATCTTTGCCGCGGGCCGCATGTGCCGAGCACCGGCAAATTCAAGGCTTTCAAACTGACTTCGGTGGCCGGCGCCTACTGGCGCGGCGATTCCAGCCGGGAAATGCTGCAGCGCATCTATGGCACCGCATGGCCCAACGCGAAGGAATTGCGGCTGCATCTGCAACGCATCGAAGAAGCCGAAAAACGCGACCATCGCAAGCTCGGCAGGCAACTCGACCTGTTCCACTTTCAGGAGGAAGCGCCGGGCATGGTGTTCTGGCATCCGAAAGGCTGGACGATTTACCAGGTCATCAGGTCCTACATGAAAAAAGTGCAGGACGAGCACGGCTATCTCGAGATCAATACGCCGCAACTCATTGATTTTTCATTGTGGGAGAAATCCGGCCATGCCGCCAAGTTCTCGGAAGAGATGTTTACCGTGGAATCGGACAATCGCCACTATGCGCTCAAGCCGATGAACTGTCCCGGCAAGGTCCAGGTATTCAAGCAGGGGGTGAAAAGCTATCGCGACCTGCCGATGCGGCTCGCCGAATTCGGCTCCTGCCACCGCTACGAGCCTTCGGGCAGCATGCATGGGCTGATGCGCGTGCGCAATTTCGTCCAGGACGACGGTCATATCTTCTGTACCCAGGAACAGATTCAGTCGGAAGTGGCGGAATTCATGGAATTGCTGTTCAGGGTCTACCGGGATTTCGGCTTCGACGATGTGTTGCTGCGGCTGTCCACGCGGCCGGAAAAACGCGTCGGCTCCGATGAATTATGGGACCGGGCGGAAGACGCCCTGCGCCAGGCGCTCGACGCCACGGGCCGCGAATGGGAACTCGTGCCGGGCGAGGGTGCGTTCTATGGTCCCAAGATCGAGTATTCGCTGCGCGATTGCATGGGCCGGTTGCAGCAATGCGGCACCATGCAAGTGGACTTTTTCATGGCGGAACGCCTGGGCGCGCATTACGTGGATGAAGACAACAGCCGCAAGCATCCCGTCATGCTGCATCGTGCGGCGCTTGGCTCTTTCGAGCGTTTTATCGGTGTGCTGATCGAGCATTACGGCGGCGCCATGCCGACCTGGCTGGCGCCGGAGCAGGCCGTTGTCATGAACATTACCGACAAACAGGCGGAATATTGCCGAAAAGTCGAAGAATCCTTGAAAAGCAAGGGTTTCAGGGTTGCATCGGACTTGAGAAACGAAAAGATCGGCTTTAAAATCCGCGAGCACACGATGCAGAAGACCCCTTGGCTGCTGGTCGTCGGCGACCGGGAAGCGGATTCAGGCTCGGTATCGGTGCGGAAACGGGGAGGTGAAGATCTGGGTGCGATGACGGTTGAAGCATTTTGCGGCCATCTGGGCGAGGAAGTCGCACAGTTCGGCCGCTCCGGCTCCGATGGCGCTCTCCGGCAGGCAGCTACATGAGGTTGAAGCGCTGAAGATATGAGGAGCGATGCCAAAAAGGCGATCATTAACGATCAAATCGATGCGCCGCAGGTGCGGCTGATCGGGGCAGACGGAAATCAGGTCGGAATAGTTTCCATCGAAGAGGCGCGCAACGCCGCCTCCGATGCCAAGCTCGACCTGGTATTGCTGGTCCCCGATGCGAAGCCGCCGGTGTGCAAGATTCTGGATTACGGCAAGCACGTTTTTGACCTGAAGAAGCAGCGCGCCGCCAATCGAAAGAAACAGCGGCGGGTGCATATCAAGGAGGTCAAGTTCAGGCCGGGCACCGAAGAGGGCGATTACCGGATCAAGCTGCGCAACCTGATCCGTTTTCTCACCGATGGCGACAAGACCAAGGTTTCCCTGCGCTTTCGCGGCCGGGAAATGGCGCATCAGCATATCGGCCAGGAACTGGTGGAGCGAATTCGCCAGGACCTGGAAGAGTACGGCACCGTGGAACAGGAGCCCAAGATGGAAGGTCGCCAGATCGTCATGGTGCTCGCCCCCATCAAGGGGCGCGGTCGGCCGCAGTAGCATCCTGGTCAAACAGCAGTCTTGAAGACGGAAACACAAAGGCGGAAAAGTGAACAGCGGAAAAGCGAAAACGCGGCGTAGCGCCGCCAAGAGATTCAAGGCCACGGCCGGGGGCTACAAGCGCAAGTCCGCCAACCGGAGCCATATCCTTACCAAGATGACCACCAAGCGCAAACGCCACCTGCGCGGCGTATCCGGGGTGGACGCCGCCGATGTCAAGGCGGTCAAGCGCATGCTTGCCGACAAATAGTCCGCAGCTTCCAGGAGAAAGAAAGTGCCGCGAGTCAAACGAAGCGTCGTAGCCAGGCGCCGCCACAAGAAAGTGCTGGAGAAGGCCAAGGGCTATTATGGCGCCCGCAGCCGGGTATTCCGCGTCGCCAATCAGGCGGTCACCAAGGCCGGCCAGTACGCCTACCGCGACCGCAAAGCGCGCAAGCGGGTTTTCCGCAGCCTCTGGATTACCCGGATCAACGCCCAGGCCCGGGAATGCGGCATCAGCTACAGTCGGCTTGTGGCCGGGCTCAAAAAAGCCAATATCGAGATCGACCGGCGCGTGCTCGCGGACCTCGCGGTGCATGACAAGCCGGCGTTTTCCGCAATCGTAGACCAGGCGAAAGCCAATCTTGCCGCCTGATTCGCGAATCGGGATGCGCCGCCGTGCCGGATCTTGACGAACTCGCCGCAGAAGCGCTTGCGGCTGTTGCCGGCAGCGGCGATGAAAAAGCCCTGGAGGCGTTGCGGGTTCGTTATCTTGGCCGCAAGGGACTGCTTACCGCCCACCTCAAGAATCTCGGCGCCTTGTCCGCCGACCAGCGGCCCGCCGCGGGACAGCGGATCAATCTCGCCAAGCAGCAACTCCAGCAGGCTATCGAGACCCGCCGCAAGGCCCTGGCCGAACTCGCCCTCGACGCCCGTCTGCGGGAGGAACGAATCGATGTGACCCTGCCGGGACGCCGCCGGGCGGCAGGCGGTCTGCATCCGGTCACCATCACGCTGGACCGCATTGCCCGGATCTTCCACGCCGCCGGCTACGACGTGGCGGAAGGTCCGGAAATCGAAGACGAATACCACAATTTCGAAGCCCTCAATATCCCGGCCAATCATCCCGCCCGGGCCATGCACGATACTTTCTATATCGAACCCGGCACGGTATTGCGCACCCATACTTCCCCCGTGCAGGTTCACGTCATGGAGCAGGGAGAGCCGCCTTTTCGCATGATATGCCCGGGTCGCGTGTATCGCTGCGATTCCGATCTGACCCATACGCCGATGTTTCACCAGGTGGAAGGCCTGCTAGTGGACCGGGAAACGAGCATGGCGGACATGAAGGGAACCATCGTCAGCTTTCTGCGGGAATTCTTTGAAGAGCGGTTGAAAGTCCGCTTCCGCCCCTCCTACTTCCCTTTCACCGAACCTTCGGCGGAAGTCGATATGAGCTGCGTCGCCTGCGGCGGCAAGGGCTGCCGCATCTGCGGCCATACCGGCTGGCTCGAAGTGATGGGCTGCGGCATGGTGCATCCCCGGGTGCTGGAAATGTCCGGGGTGGACCCGGTCGAATACAACGGTTTCGCTTTCGGGCTGGGCGTCGAAAGGCTCGCCATGCTGCGCTATCAGGTGGGCGATCTGCGGCTGTATTTTGAAAACGACGCGCGCTTTCTGCGGCAGTTCCACTAGGAGCCTGCGCCATGGCAATTCACGGCTGCAAATCCGCTTTCATCCGCGCCCTCTACCGCTCGATTTCGTTGAATATCCGACAATACTCGCCTCAACCGATCAGCCAGGGGCGCGACGATAGCGAATTTTCGCTTTCGCGAATTCCCGCGGCGCAGGCTCCCATGATGGCGCCGCGATGAAGTTCAGCGAATCCTGGCTCAGGGAATGGGTGAATCCGAACATGGGCACCGCCGAATTGATGGAGCGTCTGACCATGGCGGGTCTTGAAGCCGGCGGCAGCGCGCCGGTCGCCAGCAAGTTCTCCGGCGTGGTAGTGGGTGAAATTCTTGCGGTGGAAGCGCATCCCGATGCGGGCAAGCTCCGGCTTTGCCGCGTGGCCGACGGCGCGGGAATCCACGCGGTGGTTTGCGGCGCCGCCAATGCCGTAGCGGGCATGAAGACACCCTATGCCAGGCCCGGCGCCCGCCTGGGCGATTCCGGCGATTCGGCTTGCGGTGAAAGGGAAATCTCTGTGGCGGCAATCCGCGGCGTCCAATCAGCCGGCATGCTCTGTTCCGCCGCGGAGCTTGGCATGGGAGAAGACGCCGAAGGCCTGCTCGTCTTGCCGGAAGATGCTCCCCCCGGCGCGGACGTCCGCGACCTGCTCGCCCTGGATGACCACAGCATCGAACTTGACCTGACGCCCAATCGCGGCGACTGCCTTGGCATGATCGGGATAGCCCGGGATGTGGGCGCCATGCTGGACCTTCCGGTCGCTGAAATGGAAATCGCCGAGGTCGAATCCCGGATTGAAGATGAGTTTCCAATACGCATCAGCGCCGGCAGGCAATGCCCGCGTTATCTTGGCCGGGTGATTCGCAAAATCAGGCTCGATGCGGAAACGCCGCTATGGATGCGGGAAAAACTGCGCCGGGGCGGCCTGCGTTGCATCGATCCGGTGGTGGATGTTACCAATTTCGTATTGCTCGAACTCGGCCAGCCGCTGCACGCCTTCGACCTTGCCAGGCTGCAAGGCCACATCGATGTGCGGCTCTCCCGTCCCGGAGAGGAAATGACGCTTCTGGACGGCAAGGTAATCGAATTCGCCCAGGACACCCTGGTCATTGCCGATGCGGCCGGCGCCGTGGCCATGGCGGGCGTCATGGGCGGCAAAAAAACCGCGGTGAGCGAGCAGACCGCGGATGTGTTTCTGGAATGCGCCGCATTTTCTCCCGAAGCTATCGCGGGCCGCGCCCGGGCGGCGGGCATGCGGACCGATGCCTCCCAGCGCTATGAGCGCGGGGTGGATTACAAGCTGCAGCGGCGCGCCATGGAGCGGGCAACCGGCTTGCTGCTTGAGATCGCCGGCGGCAAGGCGGGCCCGACCAGCGAAGCCCTGGGCGAGATTCCCGCAACCCGCAGGATAAACCTGGATCATGCCGCGCTGCGCCGGATGCTCGGGGTGGAAGTGCCTCCCGCCGAAGTCGGGCAAATCCTCACCCGGCTCGGATTTGTCGTATGCGGGGAAAACTCCGGGACGCTGACCGTGGAGGCGCCTTCCTTCCGCTACGATGTGGCCATTGCAGCCGACCTGATCGAAGAAGTCGCCCGCATCCACGGCTACGACAAACTGCCTCTGGGCATGGGCCTCAACCGTCAGCGAATGGGCCAGGCGCCGGAGCGGCAAATCGAAACCGGAAGATTGCGCCATCAGCTTACTGCCCTTGGCTACCAGGAAGTGATCACCTACAGCTTTATCGACCCGGGGCTTGCGGCAAGTTTCAGCGCCGGCGATGCCGCAGCCGTTCGCCTGCAAAATCCGATATCCAGCGAACTTTCGGTCATGCGGGGGAGCCTCATGCCGGGCCTGGTGCAGACCCTGCGCTACAACGTGAACCGGCAACAGGAAAACCTGCGGCTGTTCGAGACCGGCCTGGTGTTCGCAAGGGAAGGAGATGGATTTCGCCAGCAGGCGATGCTCGGGGGCCTGATCGCCGGAGCGCGCTCGCCGAAGAACTGGAGCGACAGCGGCGCGAACGCGGATTTCTACGATGCCAGAGGCGACCTGGAAAGCCTGTTCGATATCGGCGGCAGAGGCGCGGAGCTGCGCTTCGTCGCCGCCGAATGCGCCGGCCTGCATCCCGGTCAATGCGCGGCGATGATGTTGGCCGGCGAGACCGTGGGCCATGTGGGCGCCCTGCATCCGGCCCTGCAAAGGAAACTCGAATTGCCGCCGGCTTTTCTGTTCGAGACCCGTCTTGACACCCTGGGCGCCCGGCAGGCGCCCGTGGCGGGAGAACTCTCGCGCTTTCCCGCCACGAGCCGGGATCTCGCCTTCATCGTCGGGGAAGAACACCCGGCTGGCGACATCGAACTGCTGGTGCGCGAGGCTGCGGGTCCCCTGCTCACGAGCCTTCGGGTGCTTGATGTCTATCGCGGCGGCGCGGTGCCGGAAGGCTGCCGGAGCATTGCCCTGGGCTTGACCTGGCAGCATCCTTCGCGCACTCTTGACGATGTCGAGGTTGAGCGCATAATCAACAAGACTATCAAGGCGCTACGAGAAACATTTCACGCAAGCTTACGCAATTGAACCGGGGATTCCCATGGCTGAAAAAGCGCTGACCAAAGCGGAATTGGCAGAACATCTCTACGAAGAAATGGGCCTGAACAAGCGTGAGGCCAGGGAAATCGTCGAACAGTTCTTCGAGGAAATCCGTGTCTCGCTGGAAGACAACCAGCCGGTGAAACTGTCCGGCTTCGGCAATTTTGAATTGCGCAACAAGAGTCAGCGGCCGGGAAGAAACCCCAAGACCGGCGAGGAAATCCCAATCGAGGCGCGCCGGGTGGTAACTTTCCGCCCGGGCCAGAAGCTAAAATCCCACGTCGAGGGCTATGACGGCCACAATGAGTAGCGCGTTGCCGCCGATTCCGCCCAAACGCTATTTCGCCATCGGCGAGGTCAGCGATCTCTGCGCTGTCAAACCACATGTTCTGCGCTACTGGGAGAAGGAGTTTCCCAGCCTGAAACCCGACAAGCGCCGCGGCAACCGGCGCTACTACCGCATGCGGGACGTGCTGCTCGTGCGCAACATCCGGTCCATGCTCTACGACCAGGGTTTGACCATCGATGGCGCCCGGCGCAAGCTCGCCGAAGCGAAGAAGGCGCCGCCGACCGCCAATGTTGGCGAGATCAGCGCCCTCGCCCGGGAACTCGAAGAGGTGATCGGCCTGTTGTGATAGACTCTACAGCCCTGGGAGCCGGCGCCGCGGGAATTCACGGCCAGTTCACCAGCCTTTAGCGAAATCGGGGCGTAGCGCAGTCTGGTAGCGCACTACACTGGGGGTGTAGTGGTCGTGGGTTCAAATCCCGCCGCCCCGACCAGTTTTTCCGATCAGGACCCAAGTTCCACCACCGGCTTGAATCCGCCCCAGACCATTCGCTTGCCGTCGAACGGGGGCGGGTACTTTTCCGGGTCCCAGCGTTCGTCGCTTGCGGCGTGTTGCCGCATCCGCTTCATGCCGGAGTCGCGGGTTTCCTTGTCGGGCCATTCAACCCAGGCGAAGACCACGCTCTCGTCTTCCTTTGCCTGCACGGCCCGGCGGAAGTCGGTGACTTCGCCGTCGGGAACATCGTCATCCCAGCACTCCAGAATGCGTTTGGCGCCGAAGTCCATGATCAGGCGGTCCACAAAATCCGCATGTTCGATGAATTCCTGCTTTTTGGCTGTGGGCACCGCGAGCACAAAACCGTCGATATAGGACATGGATAATCTCCGCTTGTTCCGGGAAGGCGTACAATAGGCGCCCGAGTGTAGCAGCAAATCCGGCAAGACTCCCGGAGCGGCGGATTTCCCGTCATTCTGCGCGCAGTCGCGGAATCTCCCCAAGGGAGTATTAGGGAAGCTCTGATTAAGTCAGAGCTTCCTTGCGGCACATGGAAGTGCCGCCGAATTCGATGGGTGAAGGCAAGCGTTTTCGAAGCGCAGCTTCGAGCGCGGCCGCAACGGTACGGAGCTATGCTCCGTGACTGGAGTAAGCCATTGAATTCGTGAGCAAAACAAAACCACGCTTTTGTTTTGCGACAATGAAAAATTCCATGGATGGAATTTTTCAGAGAATACTTGGGCGGATTGATGTTTGCGGATAGAAGCCATGGACAGAAGCAACTACATATCCAGGCTGGCAGATTTGGCTTTACTGGCATTGCTTGGCCCGGGCCTGGGGTTTTCCGCCGCCGCCAGGGATACCTTGCCGCCTGTGGATACCACTACCGCGACGGTGACGGACGCCCGTGGCTTTCGTCTCACCCAGCGATTCGCCGAACCCAGCGTCATCGCCGGTGGAAACTTGCTGGTGAACTATCTACTGGAAAACACCGGCCCGGCCCGGTCCGGTGTCAGGCTGGAAATATTCTTCCTGCTGGAGAACACCACGCTGGTTTCAGCTCCGGACGCCTGCCGCCATGGGCCAAGCCTTTCCGGGCAGGAAGCGCTTGCCTGCGATCTCGGTGATTTTCCCTTGGGTGGCCATCGCTCCCTCAGCGTCACCGTGGCGACCTCGGCCAGGAGCCGCCCTTCGGTAACGGCATCGGCTTTTGTCGGCGAATTACGGGCGGACGCGACGGCGCACGTGGTTCATGACACCGTCAGCGACAGCGACGGCGATGGCGTAAGCAATTTCATCGAAACCCTGCGGCGAACCGATCCCCGCGACGCGGCTTCGGTGGACCGCCGGGACGCCCGCATCGACGTGCTCGCCCTGTACACCACCGCTGCCGCGGACCTCTATCCGGGCAGTGTGGAAAACCGCATCAATCATTTCTTCAATGTGGCCAACCAGGCCTATTTTAGCAGTGCGGCGCGGTTCCGCCTGCGCCCGGTCCATTTTCAGAGAATCGGTTATCCCGCGGCGGCTGCGGCGGACACCATGCTCGATGAACTGCTCCACGGCGGCAATTCGGCCTTCGCCCGTGTGAACGATCTGCGGCAACGCTATGGCGCCGATCTCGTGGTCTTGTTCGATGCCGCCAAGGGCGCATCCCGCTGCGGTCTCGCCCCGGTGGGGGGATATGGCCGGCAGGGCGATTTCAGCGATCCGCGGGAACAGGAATTCGGCTTTGCCTGGATCGCCATAGACTGCCCGGAAGACCTGGTTCTCGCCCATGAACTCGGCCACAACATGGGCCTGACCCATTCCCATCGGGAAGATGGCGCCGGCGGCACTTTCGATCATGCCACGGGTTTTGGCGTGGACGGCGAGTTCGCCACCATCATGGCAAGTCCGGCGCGGTTTTCCGTGCCGGAGCGCACACCGGTGTTTTCCAATCCCGAGCTTTCCTGCGGCGGATTCGCCTGTGGGCGCCCGGTGGGGGAAGCATTCGCCGCCAATGCAACAGCCGTCCTCAATATCGTGGCGCCCCAAATCGAACTGTGGCGCCAGACGGCCTTGCCGCAATTGCCCGCCATCCGCGGAAAAAGCGTGTTGGGCAGCGCCATATCCGCCCGCCTCGCGCTGGCTGGCCAGATCAATGATGAGCCCGCCTACACCGCGACCGCCCGGGAAGGGGACGTGCTGCGCCTGCTTGCTGAAGTCGAGGTTGACCCGGAACATATCGGGCAGACCGGTTCCTTCCATATCCTCATCACCGTGGATTCCGAGCAGTTTCACCAGTTCGACCGGGAGATCGGCCTGACCTTGTGGAACGGCACCCTGGGAGACTTACGCTCGGCGACTTTTGAACGGGAACTGCGCCGGGTGGAGCGCTTCCACATCATCGATAACTACCAGGTTCCCGCCAATCTCGGCGGAATCGAATTGCAGGTTTTCCTCGCCTACCAGGCCGCCGGAGACATCATCTATCGCCCGCAGCCTCTCCGCCTGCTGTTCACGGACTGAGGCCGCCGCCCGAACAAACAATTCCCCGCCCCGCCGTGCTACAATCCTCCCCGGCGAAGCTGTCTTTCAGCCCCCGCCGAATCCGTCGTTGCATCAATACATAAAGCAGTCCAAGACACAGCCTTCCCATGCCGGAAACAGACCCGCAGGTTTCTCCTGTCGCGCTAGAAACCGAGATGCGAGAGTCCTATCTCGCCTATGCCATGAGCGTGATCGTGGGCCGCGCCCTGCCCGACGTCCGCGATGGCCTCAAACCTGTTCACCGCCGCGTGCTGTTCGCCATGCGCGTGCTATCCAACGACCACGACAAGCCCTACAAGAAGTCCGCCCGGGTCGTGGGCGATGTAATCGGCAAGTACCACCCGCACGGTGAAAGCGCTGTCTACGACACGGTGGTGCGAATGGCCCAGGATTTCTCCCTGCGTTATCCGCTGGTGGACGGCCAGGGCAATTTCGGTTCGGTGGACGGCGACCAGGCCGCCGCCATGCGCTACACCGAAATCCGCATGGCGAAGATCGCCCAGGAACTGCTCGCCGACCTCGACAAGGACACTGTCGACTTTTCGCCCAACTACGACGATACCGAGCAGGTTCCCGACGTCCTTCCCACCCGGGTGCCCAATCTGCTCGTCAACGGCTCCTCGGGCATCGCCGTGGGCATGGCCACCAATATTCCGCCCCACAATCTCACCGAAGTCGTCAATGGCGCCATCGCCCTGCTGGCGAATCCCGAAATCAGCGTCGATGAACTGATGGAGCATATCAGCGGCCCCGATTTCCCCACCCGGGCCATTATCAACGGCAAGGCCGGCATCATTCAGGCCTACCGCGGCGGCCGCGGCATGATCTACATCCGCGCCCGGGCGGAGATCCTGCGCGACGAAAGCAGCGGCAGGGAAACCATCATCGTCAGTGAAATTCCCTACCAGGTGAACAAGGCCAGGCTGATCGAGAGAATTGCCGAGCTCGTCAAGGAAAAGAAAATTGAAGGCATTGCCGAATTGCGCGACGAATCCGACAAGGACGGCCTGCGCATCGTCATCGAGTTGCGCAAGAACGAAATGGGCGAAGTGGTGCTCAACAACCTCTACTCCCACACCCAGATGCAGTCGGGGTTCGGCATCAATATGGTGGCCCTGGTGGACGGCCAGCCCAAATTGCTCAACCTCAAGGGCGTGCTCGAAGCCTTTCTGCGGCACCGGCGCGAAGTTGTCTCCCGGCGCACCATGCATCTGCTGCGCAAGGCCCGGGAACGCGGTCATCTGCTTGAGGGGCTTGCGGTGGCGCTGGGCAATATCGATGCCGTTATCGAACTGATCAAGACTTCGCCGACGCCGGCGGAAGCTAAGGACAAGCTGCTTGCCGCCGACTGGAACCCGTCCGGCGTACTGGAACTGCTGGGCAGGGCCGGCGCGGAAGCCGACGCCTGCCGCCCGGACGATCTCGACCCGGCTTATGGTCTGCAGGACGGGCCGCCCGGTGAAGCCGTCCAGAGCAGCAGCTACCGCCTCTCGCCGGCCCAGGCCCAGGCGATTCTCGAGCTGCGCCTGCACCGTCTTACCGGCCTGGAACACGAAAAACTCGTCAAGGATTATCAGGACTTGCTCGGCAAGATCGCCGAGTACTTGGAAATACTCGATAATCCCGAGCGCCTGCTCGAAGTGGTGCGGGAAGAACTCGAACAGGTGCGGGAAGATTACGGCGACGGGCGCAGCACCGAAATCGTCGGCAGCCAGCACGACCTGACCATGGAAGACCTGATTGCGCCGGAAGACCGGGTGGTAACCATTTCCCACCTCGGTTATACCAAGACCCAGCCGCTGGCGGATTACAGCGCCCAGCGCCGGGGCGGCATGGGCAAGGCCGCCGCCACGGTCAAGGGCGAGGATTTCGTCACCCGGATGCTCATCGCCAATACCCACGACACCCTGCTGTGCTTCAGCAGCGCCGGCAAGGTTTACTGGCTCAAGGTGTATCAGATTCCCATCGCTTCCCGCACCTCCCGGGGCAAGCCCATCATCAATGTCATACCCACCCTCGAAGAGGGCGAGCGCATCACCGCCATGCTCGCGGTGGAGGAATTCACCGAAGACCATTACGTATTCATGGCCACCCGCGCGGGGATCGTGAAGAAAACCGCCCTGTCGGATTTCGCCCGGCCCCGCAGCGTCGGCCTGCGGGCGATCGAATTGCGCGATGGCGACACCCTGGTGGGCACCGCCATTACCGATGGCAGGCGGGACATCATGCTTGTGAGCAGCAGCGGCAAGACCTTGCGCTTTTCGGAATCCGCAGTCCGGCCCATGGGCCGCCAGGCCAGGGGAGTGCGCGGCATGCGGCTCAAGCCCGGGGCGGAAATGATCTCGCTGATTATTCCCGACGACGGGAAACAGATTCTCACCGTCAGCGAAAACGGCTATGGCAAACGCACCGACACCGGACAGTTCCCGGTCAAGGGCCGGGCGAACCAGGGCGTTATCGGCATGATCACCAGCGAACGCAATGGCCCCGTGGTGGGGGCGGTGCAGGTGGACGACAACAATGAAATCATGCTGATTTCCGACAAGGGCACCCTGGTGCGCACCAGGGCGGCGGAAGTTTCCAGAGTCAGCCGCTCGACCCAGGGGGTCACCCTGATCAATCTCAAGGAGGGAGAGAAGCTTGTGGGGCTGGAACAGGTTGACGAGCCCGACGAGGTTGCCAGCCTCGACAACGAGCCGCCGGCGCCGGAACAGACCCACTGACCCTGACAGCGCACTGGCCCTGGCCGGAAAATGAAAGCATCCCGCAAAATCGCCTATCTGGGTCCGCCGGGCACATTCTCCCAGGAGGCCGCCCTGCGCCAGTTTGGCGAAGACGGCGAACTGCTGGAATGCCGCGCCATCGACGAGGTGTTCGCCGCGGTGGAGACCGGACAGGCCCTGCATGGCGTGGCGCCGATCGAGAACTCCACCGAAGGCGCGGTGAACAATACCCAAGACTGCCTGATCGACAGCCCCCTGCTGATCACCGGCGAACAGGTGGTGCTGATCGAACACCATCTGCTTGCCGCCGAAGGCGCAAACAGCGGGCAAATCCATGCCATCGCCTCCCATCCCCAGTCGCTGGCCCAATGCCGCAGGTGGCTGCTCGCCCACTATCCTGACGCGGAACTGCGGGAATGCGCAAGCAATGGCCAGGCCGCGCAACTCGCGGCGCGGGAAAGCGGCCTCGCTGCCATCGCCGGCGCCATGGCGGGCCGGATTCACAATCTGAAGCCATTGGCCGGGTCGATTCAGGATCAGGCCGGCAATCGCACCCGCTTCGCGGTGCTCGGCCGGGAAGCCGCGCCGGCCACAGGACATGACAAGACCAGCATCCTGGTGTACGCCGAAAACCGTCCCGGCGCTTTGTTCCGGGTGCTTGAGCCGTTCGAGCGGCTGGGCATCAGCCTCAGCCGTCTTGAATCGCGCCCTTCCCGGGACGAAAAATGGGAATACATCTTCTTCATGGATTTTGCCGGGCATCGGCAGGATTCGGTAGTGAAAGAGCTTTTTCGGCGGCTCGGCACCCGCACCGATGCCGTGAAGATTCTAGGCTCCTATCCCGTCAGCGCCTGAAATGAATAAACATATTGCAATCATCGGCCTTGGCCTGATCGGGGGATCCCTGGCGAAAGCCCTGCGCGAGTTCGATGCATCGCTGGCGATTGCCGCCGCCGATACCGACCAAAACGCGCTGGCAAGGGCTCTGGCCGACGGAGTGATCGGCCGGGCCGGCGCATTGGCTGAAATCTGCGCTCAAGCCAGAATCGTGGTGGTGGCCGTGCCGCCGCTTGCCGGGCCGGCTGTGCTGCGCCAAATCGCGCAGTGCGCCGGGCCGGAAACCCTGGTCACCGATGTGGCCAGCGTCAAATCGCATTTGCTGGCGACGCTTGCCTCGCTTCCCGCCGGATTCCGTTCCCGCTTTGTGCCGGGACATCCACTGGCGGGTTCCGAGCAAAGCGGATTCGGCGCCGCCAGGGCCGATCTGTTCCAGGGGCGCAATGTGGTGTTGGCGCCGCTTGAGGAAACCGCCCCGGAAGCCGTTGCCAGGATTCATGAACTGTGGCGCGGCATTGGCGCCCAGGTGCTCGCCATGAGCCCGGAACGGCACGACCGCATCCTGGCGCTCAGCAGTCATCTGCCCCATGTGCTCGCCTTTGCCATGGCGGGCCTGTTGCCCCGGCGGGAAGGCGGTGCCGGGGTGCATCATTACGCCGCCACCGGCTTCGCCGATTTCACCCGCCTGGCGGCCAGCGAACCGGCGCTGTGGAGCGATATCCTGCGCGCCAATGCCGATGCCACCGTGGCGGCGCTGGATGCCTTCGGCGAAGACCTGAAGCAATTCCGCGATGCCCTGGCAGCGGAGGACTGGCCCGCCCTCGGCGGCAATCTGCAAAGAGCGCGGCGGGCCCGGGCGGCATTCGATCTCGCCAGGGGCGGCAAGGAGGCGGGGAACGCCGGAGGCGAACTCTGCTTCCATGTGCGGCCCGGCGGCGCCATCCGCCCCGGCAGAATTCGCGTGCCCGGCGACAAATCCATTTCCCATCGCGCCATCATGCTTGGCGCCCTGGCCGAAGGAGTCAGCCGGGTCAGCGGATTTCTCGAAGGCGAAGACGCACTCCATACCCTGGCCGCATTCCGGGAACTCGGCGTAACCATCGTCGGCCCGGAAGACGGCTGCCTCAGAATCTACGGTGCCGGCGCCAATGGCTTCCAGGCCCCGCGCAAGCCGCTCTGGCTCGGCAACTCGGGAACCGCCATGCGCCTGCTCGCGGGAGTGCTGGCGGGGCAGGGCTTTGCCAGCGAACTGCGCGGCGACGAATCGCTCTCCCAACGTCCCATGAATCGCATCGTAAAACCGCTTGCCGACATGGGCGCCGTGATTTCCGCCGATGGAGGCAAACCGCCCCTGCGCATCGGCGGCGGCAGGCTGCGGGGTATCGACTACGCCATGCCGGTTGCCAGCGCCCAGGTCAAATCCTGCCTGCTGCTCGCCGGACTGTTTGCCGAGGGCGTCACTTCGGTGCGCGAGCCGGGTCCCTGCCGCGACCATACCGAACGCATGCTGCGCGGATTCGGCGTGGAACTCGATACCGGCTCAAGGCCGGGGATGATGAACCTGGCCGGCGGGCAGACGCTCAGCGCCTGCGACATCGATATTCCCGGCGATATTTCCTCCGCTGCGTTTTTCCTGGTGGCCGCCGCAATCAGCCCGGGCGCCAGCCTCACGCTGGAGCATGTGGGGGTCAATCCCACCCGCACCGGTATTATCGATATTCTGCGGCAAATGGGCGCCGATATCCGCCTGCACAATCCGCGCGAATCCGGCGGCGAACCGGTGGCCGATATCGAAGTGCGCCAACGGCCGCTGCACGGCGTGGATATCGGCGCGGAACTGGTGGCCCTGGCCATCGACGAATTTCCCGTTTTGCTGGTGGCCGCGGCCTGCGCCGAAGGCGAGACCCGCATCAGTGGCGCCGCTGAGCTTCGGGTCAAGGAGAGCGACCGCATCGAAGCCATGGCCGAGGGCTTGGGAATACTCGGCATCGAGCACGAGACCTTTCCGGACGGCATCCGGGTCACCGGCGGCGAACTCGGCGGCGGCGTTATCGACAGCCGCGGCGACCATCGCATCGCCATGGCCTTCGCCATCGCCGCCCTGCGCTGCCGGCAAGCCATCACGATTCGCAACTGCGCCAATGTGGCGACTTCCTTTCCCGGATTCGCCGCGCTGGCGCGGCAGATGGGGCTCGACATCAGCGAGGCGGACATCGACTCGTGAGCAATGCGCCGGTCATCACCATCGACGGGCCTTCCGCCACGGGCAAGGGCACGATTGCCAGCCTGGTGGCCAAGGAACTCGGCTACCACCTGCTCGACAGCGGAGCGCTGTATCGCGTGCTGGCGCTGGCGGCCCGTGAGGAAGGAATCGATCTGGAAGATGGCGCGGCGATCGCAGGAATGGCGCCCGGACTGAAGATTGAATTCCCGGAAAATGGCCGGGTCAGCCTCGATGGCCGCGATGTCAGCGGCGAGATCCGGACCGGAGCGATGGATGAAAGCGCCAGCCGCGTCGCCGCGCTTCCCGAAGTGCGCCAGGTTCTTCTGCCGGTGCAGCACGGTTTTCGCAGCCCTCCCGGACTCGTCGCCGAGGGCCGCGACATGGGAGCGGTGGTTTTCCCCGACGCAAAACACAAGTTCTTCCTCACCGCAAGCCCGGAAATCCGCGCCAGCCGGCGACACGGGCAGTTGCTTGACAAGGGTCTCGATGCTAGACTGCCCGACCTTTTGCGGGACTTGCGGGCCCGGGACCGGCGCGACGAACAGCGAAGCATATCGCCCCTGCGTCCGGCTGACCGGGCGATCGAGATCGACACTTCGCAATTGACCATTGTCCAGGTGGTGGATCAGATCATGCAAAAACGCCGCCGGGGCGGCGGCTGACCGCGAAAACCAACCCAGGCGTCCTGTCGAAACTTCGGCCAGCATCGGTTTCGGATGGACCAAACGAACAGAGCCGCATGCTGGTGTGCGGTCGGAGCAAACGGCGCAGCCCAATGCCGTCGAACAACTGGTAATTCCATGGCTGAAAATTTTCAGGAACTGTTTGAAGAGAGTCTGCACAATATCGACATGACCCCCGGCGCCATCGTCACCGGCACCGTGGTGGAAATCGATACCGAATGGGTAACCGTCAACGCGGGACTGAAGTCCGAAGGCATCATCCCCCGCAATCAATTCGTCGATGAGGAAGGCGACTTCAGCCTCTCGGTGGGCGATGAGGTCAGGGTGGCGCTGGAAACCGTCGAGGACGGTTTTGGCGAAACCCGGCTATCCCGGGAGAAGGCCAAGCGCGCCGAGTCCTGGCTCAAGCTTGAGGCGGCCCATGAATCCGACGAGCCGGTTTCCGGCTTCATCAGCGGCAAGGTCAAGGGCGGTTTCACCGTCGATCTGAACAATATCCGCGCCTTTCTGCCCGGCTCGCTGCTCGATGTGCGGCCGGTCCGGGATTCCCAGCACCTGGAAGGACAGCAGCTTGAATTCAAGCTGATCAAGCTCGACCGCAAGCGCAACAATGTGGTGGTTTCCCGCCGTGCCGTGCTCGAATCGGTCAGTTCCGAAGAGCGCGAAGCCCTGCTTGAGCGGCTTGAGGAAGGCATGTTCATCAAGGGCGTGGTCAAGAATCTCACCGAATACGGCGCATTCGTCGATCTGGGCGGGGTGGACGGCCTGCTGCACATCACCGACATGTCCTGGAAGCGGATCAAGAACCCTTCGGAAATCGTCAATGTGGGCGACGAACTCGAAGTCAAGATTCTCAAGTACGACCGCTCCCGCAGCCGGGTTTCCCTGGGCCTGAAGCAGATGGGGGAAGATCCCTGGGTGGCGATCAAGAAGCGCTATCCCGTGCATACCCGGGTCCCCGCCGTGGTCACCAATGTCACCGATTACGGCTGTTTCGCCGAACTCGAAGAGGGCGTGGAAGGCCTGGTGCACGTCTCCGAAATGGATTGGACCAACCGCAATATCCATCCCTCCAAGGTGGTGCAGCTCGGCGATGAAGTCGACGTCATGGTGCTCGATATCGATGAGGAGCGCCGCCGCATCTCCCTGGGCATCAAGCAATGCCACCAGAATCCCTGGGAGCGTTTCGCCGAAGTCCACGGCAAGGGCGACCGCATCAGCGGCGCCATCAAGTCGATTACCGATTTCGGGATCTTCATTGGCCTGGAAGGCAATATCGACGGCTTGGTGCACCTGTCCGACATTTCCTGGGACGAATCCGGTGAAGAAGCCGTGCGCCGTTTCAGCAAGGGGCAGCAGATTGAAACCGCCATTCTTTCCATCGATCCCGAGCGCGAGCGCATCTCCCTGGGCATCAAGCAGCTCGGCGACGATCCTTTCGCGGACTACATCTCGGCGAACCGTCCCGGCACCATAGTCAAGGGAACCGTGGTGTCGGTGGAGGCCAGGGCCGCCGTGGTCTCGCTCGGCGAAGACATGGAAGGCCTGCTCAAGGCCTCGGAAATCAAGCGCGAGAAAATCAAGGACGCGCGCCAGGAGTTGCAGGAAGGCGCCGAAGTCGAAGTCAAGATCGTCGGCGTGGACCGCAAGAACCGCGTGCTGAACCTTTCCATCAAGGCCATCGAACTCGATCAGGAAAGGGAGGCGGTGAAGCAGCACAAGAATCAGGAAGCGGCGGAAGTTTCGCCTGGCACCATTGGCGGCCTGATCAAGGCGCAGTTGAAAAAGGGAAGCTGATGACCAAATCCGAATTGATCGATCGCATCGCCGCGAAGCAGGATCAGCTCTCGCCCAGGGATGTGGAACTCGCCGTCAAGGCGACCGTGGAGCATATGGCCTGGGTGCTGTCCCAGGGGAGGCGGATCGAGATTCGGGGTTTTGGCAGCTTTTCCCTGCATTACCGGCTCCCGCGGATGGGCCGGAATCCGCGCACGGGAGTTTCGGTCACGCTGCCCGGCAAGCATGTGCCACACTTCAAGCCCGGCAAGGAATTGCGCGAACGGGTAAACCAGCGCATGCTGGAAGAAAGCCGTCTCCGCGTCTGAACCGTAGCTGGCGGCCATCTCGCAGATGCGAACGCTCAAGCGATTGCTGGCGGGAATTTTTCTTGTCTGCGTGTTTGTCGCCGCTGTGGTATTCGCCTGGTACAACGATACTCCCGTAAGAATCGGCATCGGCGACTGGCGTCTGCCGCCCCAGGCGGTATCCATCTGGATCATGGGCGCCTTCATTGCCGGCGGCCTGCTCGGCCTGTTGCTCGGCCTTCGGCTGTTTCACGGCCTGCGCCGCAACAGCCGGGAGCGGCGGCTGATGCGGCAACTCGCCGCGGCAAGACAGGAGGCCGAACGCCTCAGGGCCGGCGATGAGGAATCGGAACGGACATGAGTCGGCATCTCTCCCCGCCCGACAGCGAAAAGCGAATCATCATCGCTCTGGATTTTGCCGGCGAAGCCGATGCCCTGCGCCTGCTCGACCGGCTCGACCCGGCAAAATGCCGGGCCAAGATCGGCAAGGAACTGTTCACCGCCTGCGGGCCCGGCCTGCTGCGGCAGGTGCACGGGCGGGGTTTCGAGATTTTCCTCGATCTGAAGTTTCACGATATCCCCAACACCGTGGCCGGCGCCATTGCCGCCGCGGCGGCGCTTCCCGGGGTATGGATGCTCAATGTGCACGCATCCGGCGGCAGGGCCATGCTGGAAGCCGCCGCGGAATCCGCCCGGGGGGAAAGACACCTCCGGATCGTCGGGGTGACCGTGCTTACCAGCCTCAATGACGGAGATCTGGTGCAGACAGGCCTGGCCGGGAGCGTCCGGGATCAGGTGCTGCGGTTGGCTCGCCTGTGTGCAAGCGCCGGTCTCCATGGCCTCGTCTGCTCAGCGGCGGAAGCCGCCCTGCTGCGGCGCGAACTCGGCCCGGAAATGCTCCTTGTCACTCCCGGCATCCGCCGGCCAGACGATTCCCCCGGGGATCAGAAACGGGTCGTGGGGCCAGCCGAAGCCATTGCCGCCGGCGCAGATTATCTCGTGGTGGGGCGTCCGATCACCCGGGCCAAAGACCCGGCGGCGGCGCTGGAAACTTTCCGCAGCGAAATTCATGGCAATTTTCCGAATCTGTCCTAGGCTTTGGTCGCAGTCGCCGGGCGGAACCGCGAATTCCCGCGATTCCGCTTTCGAGGCTGCTTCCATTTCCAACTTCAGATGAGGATATGACCATGAAACTGAACCGCTGGTTTGCCACCGCGATTTTCCTTTTCAGCCTGCTCGCCGCACCCCTGAGCCTGGCCGCCGAAACCTCGGCGGCGGATTCCGGGGAAGTCGCGCGAATCGACATCAATTCCGCCGACGCCGCCGCCATTGCCGCGGCGCTGGACGGCGTGGGCCTGGTCAAGGCCCAGGAGATCGTCGCCTACCGCGAAATGTTCGGCGCCTTCCAGTCCGTGGAGGAACTGATGGAAGTGAAGGGAATCGGCCCCGGCACCCTGGAGAGGAACCGGGAGCGAATCGCCCTGGAAAGCGAATAATACCAAGCTGCTTGCAGACGCTCCCGGAAACCCCGGGAGCGTCTGGATTTTTCGAACCCGGGATTTGTCCCAGGAGCCTGCGCCATGATGGGAATTGCCGGAAGGAGACAGAATGACGGAGAAGGGTGTGCGCCGGGGTATAATTGGGAATTTTGCCGGGCTGCGCGATGCTGCTTGCCGCCGTTCTCACCGGATTGTTCCTTGCCGCCTTGCTGCTGACCGGTGCCATCCGCCGGATCGCCCTGCAATGGGGCGCGCTGGATGTGCCGGTGGCCCGCAGCCTCCACGATGCGCCGGTTCCCGTGGGCGGCGGCCTGGCCATCGCGCTGCTGTTTCCGCTCTACGCGCTGGCCTGCTGGCGCCACGGCCTGCTGGCGGATGCCGACCTGATCGCCCTGGCGGGCGGCGGCGCGGTCGTGGCCGGTGTCGGCCTGTTCGATGATCTGCGCAAGCTGCCGCTTTCCCTGCGGCTTTTCCTGCAATTTGCGGCGACCATCTGGGCCTTGCTCTGGCTGGCCACTCCCCAGCCGGTGGATTTCCTGTTTTTCGTCATTGCCAACTCGCTGTTGCTCAACACCTTCGCCGCGCTTTCCCTGGTATGGCTGATCAATCTCTACAACTTCATGGACGGCATCGACGGGCTGGCGGCCACGGAACTGGTTTTCATCTCCATATCGGGTTTTCTGCTGGGAGTGTTGTTCGATGACATGGCGCTCGGCCTGCTCAGCGGCGGCCTCTGCGCCGCGGGCCTGGGCTTTCTCGCCTGGAACTGGCCACCGGCGCGGATATTCCTGGGCGATGCGGGAAGCGGGTTTATCGGTTTCAATCTCGGCGTGCTGGCCCTGCTGAGCCTGGGCGAGGGCAGCACCACGATATGGACCTGGCTGCTGCTGCTCGGGGTTTTCGCCACCGACGCCATGGTCACCCTGCTGCGCCGCATCTGGCGGGGCGACAAATGGTACGAAGGGCATTGCTGCCACGCCTACCAGCACGCTGCCCGGAAATTCGGCAGCCATGGCGGGGTGACCGGGGCGATTCTCGCGGTCAACGTCTTCTGGCTCGGGCCGCTTGCATGTTTGTCGGTATTCCAGCCACAATGGGGCATGCCGCTGACCTTGCTGGGACTTGCGCCACTGGTTTGGCTTGCCTGGAAGCTGGGGGCGGGCATTCCCGCTGCCGGGCGGTAACATGCATCTGTACAACTTTCCACTTTCGCGCTCGGTCAAACTGATTGGCCTGCTGCTGGCGGACACCGTCATGCTGGTGATCGCGCTGTCGCTCGCCTTCGGCCTGCTCGGTTACGACTTCACCGCCCAAAACCAGTTGTTTTACGCCTATCTCTCCGCAGCGGTGGCCTGCAGCCTGCTGGTTTTAGTGCGCGTGGGCGTGTACCGCGCCCTGGTGCTGTATCTGGGTCTGCAATTCGTCGTCCAGTTGCTCAAGGCTGTGAGCTTTGCCACCTGCCTGGTGGCGGCGGCGTGTTTCCTGTCATTGCCGCCGGAATCCCTGGACTATTCGCTGTTCCCCATATTCTGGATGCTCGCCCTGCTGCTCACCGGCGGCAGCCGCTTTCTGGTCAAGGTCATGACCCAGGCGCTGATCCAGAATTTCCGGCCCAAGGAGCCGGTGATCATCTATGGCGCCGGCTCGTCGGGGATGCAGTTGCTGGTGGCCTTGCAGAATGGCGAGCAGTACCTGCCGGTGGCTTTTGTCGATGACAGTCACCGCATGATCGGCAGCACCGTTCACGGCATTCGCGTCTACAGCCCGAACTCGCTTTATGAACTGATCGAATCCTATTCGGTGCGCCAGATCCTGCTGGCGATACCCTCCGCCACCCACGCCGAACGCAAGGAAATCATCAACCGCCTGGAGCATCTGCCGGTGCATGTGAAAACCGTGCCTGACCTGTTCGACATGGTTTCCGGCAAGGTGGAAGTGCATGAAGTGCGCGAAATCGATATCGAGGATCTGCTCGGCCGCGATATCGTGCCCCCGAGCCAGCGGCTGCTCGGCGCCTGCATCACCGGCAAGTCGGTGCTGGTGACCGGCGCCGGCGGCTCCATCGGCTCCGAACTGTGCCGCCAGATCGTCAATGCGGGGCCGACGCGGCTGGTCATGCTCGACCTGTCCGAAATCGGCCTCTATGAAATCGAAAATGATCTGCGCAAGCGGCTTGACGCCGGCGAAAGCCGTCCCCGAATCGAAATCGTCGCCTTGCTCGGCTCGGTCTGCAACCGGCCCCACATGGAAAACCTCATCGAAACCTTCGCCATCGAAACGGTGTATCACGCCGCCGCCTACAAGCAGGTGCCCATGGTGGAGAAGAACATTTTCGAAGGCGTGGCCAACAATGTCTTTGGCACCCTCATTGCGGCCCAGGTGTCACGAAAGTTCGGGGTAAGCGATTTCGTGCTGATTTCCACCGACAAGGCGGTGCGTCCCACCAATTACATGGGCGCCACCAAGCGCCTCGCCGAGCAGGCCCTGCAGGCCATGGCCCAGGACGTGGGCGAAACCAAGTTCAGCATGGTGCGCTTTGGCAATGTGCTCGGTTCCTCGGGCTCGGTGGTGCCGCTGTTCCGCCGCCAGATCGCCTCGGGCGGCCCGGTGACCGTAACCCACCCGGAAGTCACCCGCTATTTCATGACGGTGCAGGAGGCCGCCCAGCTTGTGATCCAGGCGGGCTCCATGGCCACCGGCGGCGATGTTTTCGTGCTCGACATGCACGAGCCGATACAGATCGTCGAGCTCGCGCGGAAAATGGTCCACCTGATGGGCTATGACGTGCGGGACCCCAATACCTACCGCGGCGATATCGCCATTGAGTACACCGGCCTGCGGTCCGGCGAAAAACTCCACGAGGAACTGATGATCGGCAAATCGGTTACCGGCACCGAGCATCCCAAGATCATGCGGGCCGAAGAGGACAGCCTGCCCGCGGAACAGCTCAATCCCATGCTGCAACGCCTTGAGCGGGCCTGCCTGAACTACGATTTCCGGGAATTGCAGCAGGTGCTGAAGGAAGCCGTCGACGGCTTCGACCCAAAGGAAGAAACCATCGACCCGCTCTGGACCGCCCCGGCCCGGGAAAACGTGCACAGCCTGTTTCAAAAGTAAGGTTTTCCGGAAGGAATTTTCTGGAGAGTATCTCTTGACATTCAGGATAGCCCAAGAGTAGGCTCATGATTAACTTGTTGCCATGATGTCGAGGGGATTGGCAAATGGAAGCCATGATGGAAATGCTCCGGACGAACGCGCCGGTCGCGGCGATGTTCCTGCTCGCGGTGTTCTACCTGAGCAACGAGAATCAGGAAATCCGCGCCGAAATCGCGGCCCTGAGTGAGCGAACCGCCGAGGACACGGCCAACCTGGGCGAACGCCTGGCTCGGGTTGAAACAAAAGTCGAGTACAACGAGCAGCGTCTGATCAGAATCGAACAAATCCTCGACGGCCTGCAAAGATTCGATATGCCGGAAACGGAATCGCCAAACTGATCAACCCGCGGTATTCATTTGCGGCAACTCTCATTTCGACGCTCCAACCTTCACGTCATTCTGCGCGGAGCGAAGCGCAGTCGCAGAATCTCATGCAGTGGCCCCCCAAGGAGATTCTGCGACTGCGCGCAGAATGACGGGGATGGCGGCTTCCCGACGATTGACGCTTGCGGGAATTGGAATTAGTATACGCCGCTTCCGGGGGAGCCCCGGATTTGCCCAATAGCTCAATGGTAGAGTAGGTGACTGTTAATCACTTGGTTCCTGGTTCGAGTCCAGGTTGGGCAGCCAGTTTTGCAGTCGTCTGAACCTTGCCTGCCGGCGCCGCGGCGACCTCGAAACGCCGCCGGAACGACAATCCCGGAGTACGATTATGCGATCCCTTCCTGCTTCCCTTCTGCTCGGGCTGACCCTCGGTTTTGCCTCTTTCGCCTCGGCCCAGGAAGCCGAAAGCAATCCCGTGGTGGTCATGGAAACCAGCCTGGGAACCATCGCGATCGAATTGTGGCCGAATCGGGCGCCGGTGTCCGTGGAGAACTTCCTGCGATACGTGGACAACGAATACTTCGACGGACTGATTTTCCATCGGGTCATTTCCGGATTCATGATTCAGGGCGGCGGCTTCGATGCGGACATGGTGCAGAAATCCACATACGACCCCATCGTCAATGAAGCCAGGGCCGATGTCCCCAATGATCGCGGCACCATCGCCATGGCCCGCACCAGCGACATCAACAGCGCCACCAGCCAGTTTTTCATCAACCACAGCGACAACGACTTCCTCAACCACACCGCGGAAACCATGCAGGGATTCGGCTATGCCGTATTCGGCGCGGTCATCGAAGGCATGGACGTGGTGGACGCCATCGCCGCGGTGGAAACCCACACCCACCCCCGGGGCTTCGGCGACGTGCCGGTGGAACCGGTAACCATCCTCACCGCCACCCGCCGCTGACACTTTCCCGCCCGCGCAGCCCGCCCCAGTCGAAGCAAAACCAAAGCGATTCAAATCCACCTCTTAATGGACTACAATACCTGCTAGTAACCTTGTACACGCAGGGGCACGGAAAGCTCCGGACTGCGCCGGGGGCGATGATGGCGGTATTCGGGTACTTTGCCTATTCCGCTGCGGAAATGAAGCTTCCCGCCGCGGAACTCGAAAAGCAGCGGAAAGCCCAGCAGCGGAACATCAAACGCTATTGCCGCAAGCACGGCTGGGAAATCGAGGAGATTTTCAGCGACCTTGGCGGCAAATGGTCGGTGACATTCGCAGCGCGGCGCGAATCAAGACGCCTGCTTGAGAAGCTCAAGCGAGGCGATGCCATCGTTTGCCAGTCACTCGAGCGGATGTTCGGCTCCACCGGCGAAGTCAGCGAAATGCTCAAGTTGCTGCGCCGCCGGCGAATTCATCTGTATGTCGCTTCCCTGGACAGCGAAGTGACCGAAGAAGAATGCCTGCTGCCGCTTGACCGGCTGCTGGAGTCGCTGGCTTCCATCGATCATCGCCGGGGCGCCGAAAGAATCCGCAACATCAAGGCCGGCCAAAAAAGGAAAGGCAGATACCTCGGTGGCAACCGGCCCTTCGGCTACATGGTGCACGAGAGCGGACGCCTGATCGAAAACCCCATGGAGCAGAACATGATCCGCCGCATCGTCTACCTGCGCGAGCTCGGCTGGTCGCTGCGCATTATCGCCGACAAGGTCAGCACGCCGGCAACGCCCATCAGCTTCAAGACCGTCCAGCGGGTATTGCAACGCGAAGCCGAAAATTCCTGAAGCCGGCCGCGGAAGCCAACGGAAAACCGACCCATGCAAGGATTGTTTCCACTTTTTGTCGGCCTGCGCTACTCGGTGGCGCGCCGGGGCAATCTGCTGCTGTCCTTCGTCACCCTGATGTCGATGCTCGGCATCGCCCTTGGCGTGATGATCCTCATCGTGGCGCTGTCGGTGATGAATGGCTCGATTGGCGTACTGCGGGGCGAGGCGCTCAAGGCCGTGCCACACGTGACGATTTCCGCCAGCGATGGCGAGCTGGATTGGCAGGCCCTGGCGGAAACGGCCGGGGCGCACCCGGAAATCCTTGCGAGCGCGCCTTTCGTGGAAGGCGAGGCGGTGCTTCGCTTCCAGGGCGAGGATGTGTTCGTGCGCCTGCGAGGCGTATTGCCGGAACGGGAAGCCGATGTGCTCGACGTGACGGAAGCGGCGGACGCCGAACGCTTTGCCACCATGGCCGAATCCTCCGACGCCATGCTCCTCAGCGCCCGGCTTGGGGCCCGGCTGGGCAGTTATCCCGGCGAGGAGGTTTCGCTCGTTTCCCTGGCCGCCCTGCTCAATCGCTCCCTCGACGGCAGCCGGGGATTTGCCATCAGCGGATTCGAGGATTTCGGCATCTACGGGGAAAGCAATATCGTGCTGCTGCATCTTGCGGAGGCCAGGGAGGTATTGCGCGGGGACCCGGGCGCGAAGCTCAAGCTGCGGCTCAAGCTTGCCGATGTCATGGCCGCCCGGCGCATCGCCGAAGAGGCTTTTGCGGAAACCCCCGGGCTCGAGATTCTCACCTGGCAGGAAGAGCAGGCGAGCCTGTTCAATGCCCTCGCCATGGAAAAACTCGTCACCACCATCATGCTTCTCGTTATCGTGCTGGTGGGGGCGGTCAATATCGTTTCGACCCTGGTAATGGTGGTGGCGGACAAGAGCGCCGATATCGCCATCCTGCGCACCATGGGCGCCGGCGCCTCGAGCATACTCGGCATCTTCGTCGTTCAGGGCATGGTGGCCGGCGTCGCGGGAACCCTGGCCGGCGCCGGGCTTGGCGTATTGCTCGGCCACCACGTCACCGCCATCAGCCAGACCCTGGAACGCTGGCTCAACGCCTTGCCCTGGCAGGACGAGGTTTACCTGCTATCGCATTTGCAGACCCGGGTCGAGCCGCTGGAAGTATTGCTTGTCAGCCTCGCGGCCCTGCTGATCAGCCTGCTGGCCACCCTCTACCCCGCCTGGCGCGGCAGCCGCGTGCACCCCGCCGCGGTGCTGCGCTACGAATAACAATGCGGTGAACTCATGGGACAGCAAGCCAGCGGCGAAGCCATCATCCACTGCGAGGGCCTGGGCAAGACCTACGCGCAGGGGCCCCAGCGCGTGGAAGCCCTGAAAGCCGTTTCCCTTTCCGTTGCGGCGGGCGAGCGAATCGCCGTCATCGGCAGTTCCGGCTCCGGCAAGACCACCCTGCTCAATCTGCTTGGCGGCCTCGACTTGCCGAGCAGCGGCAGGGTGTGCATTGGCGGCCGCGACCTCGGCGCGCTGAATGAGCGCGAACGGGGCATGCTGCGCAACCGCTTTCTGGGCTTCGTCTACCAGTTCCACCACCTGCTCGCCGAGTTCAGCGCCCTGGAGAATGTGGCCATGCCCTTGCTGATTCGCGGCGACGGCCGCGCGGCGGCGAGGGAGCGCGCGGCGGCGATGCTGGAAAAAGTCGGCCTTGCCCCGCGCGGCGGGCATCGTCCGTCGGCCCTGTCCGGCGGCGAACGCCAGCGGGTCGCCATCGCCCGGGCCCTGGTGGGACAGCCGCGCTGCGTCCTGCTCGACGAGCCCACGGGCAATCTCGATCACCACACCGGGTTGGGAATCAGCGCCCTGATGCTCGAACTGAACGAATCCCTGGCCACCAGTTTTGTCACCGTGACCCACGACCGCGAACTCGCAGCCTCCATGCAGCGGGTATTGGTGCTGGAAGATGGCCGCCTCCAGGGATGATCGCGCCATGGCCTTGCCGCGCTTTATCGCCCTGCGATATGTCAGCGCCGGACGCGGCGGCGGGCTGGTTTCCTTCATGTCCGCCATCGCCATCGCGGGGCTCGCGCTCGGTATCGCCCTGCTGCTGACGGTGCTTTCCATCATGAACGGTTTTGACCGGGAAATGCGGCAGAACGTGCTGGGCGTCGTGCCCCATATCAGCCTGCGCTCCGAGGGCGGAATGGCCGGGGAAAGCTGGCTTGCGCTGCAGGATGAACTGGCCGGGCGGGATGGAATCGTTTCGGTTTCCCCCCGGATCGAAATGCAGGCGCTCGTCGCCACGGAATCCGGCAATCGCGGCGTCATGGCCAATGGCATCGATCCGGCCCGGGAAGCGGAGAACTCCGCCATGGAGCGCTTCATGCTGGAAGGCGGATTCGATGCGCTGGCGGCGAATCCCTGGGGGGTGGTGCTGGGGGAATCCCTGGCCCGGGATCTTGGCCTGGGCCTGGGCGACCCGGTCAATCTGTATTCCCCGGCCCTGGCAATCAATCCCCTGACGCCCCTGGCGAACTTCCGCCGCTTTACCGTCAGCGGGATTTTCCGCGTGGGCAGCCGGCAAATCGACGACGGCCTGGTATTGCTCAACCGCCCGGCGGCCCAGGCGCTGTTCCGTCTGCGCAGCCCCCGGAACGCGCTGTGGCTGCGCATCGGCGATGTGCTCGAAGCCGAGCGCCGTCTGGCGGAAATCGCGCCGGTATTGCCGGATGCGGTGCGGGGGGACACCTGGATCAGCGAGTTTGGCGCAGTCTATGAAAACATCCGCTTTTCCCGCGCCCTGGTGAGCTTTCTGCTGTGGCTGCTGATTGCGGTGGCGGCTTTCAATCTGGTGGTCAGCCTGATTCTGATCGTGCGCGACAAGCGGGCGGATATCGCCGTGTTGCGGGCGCTCGGCGCCGAGCCGGGCGCCATTCTCCGCATATTCCTCTGGCAGGGCGCGCTGATCGGTGTTACCGGCATCTGCCTCGGGCTGGCGACCGGCGTGCCGGGCTCGCTCTACATCGGCGATCTGGCGGGATTTGTCGAAGCGCGCCTTGGCGTGGAACTGCTCAATCCCGATATCTATCCCATGGACTTTCTGCCATCCCGGCTGCGATGGGGCGACATCGTCACGGTAAGCGCCGGCGTGTTGCTGCTGTCGCTGCTGGCGACGATCTATCCCGCCCGCCACGCCGCCGCCGTGCGTCCCGCCGTGGCCCTGCGGGCGGAATGATTGCGCCCAAAACTGCGCCAAATCCCCGGTTCCTTCCTATAGTTTGATCCCTTTCCTTGCGGGGATGGAATGAACCATGCGGGCGGGATTGATCGCCTATATCGCCGGGCTGGCGCTGGCGGCCTGGGCGCCGCGGCCGGATGCGGGCGCCGGGCAGATACTGATGGCGACGGCGGCGGCGCTGGCCCTGGCCGCCGGCTTCCAGCGTGGTCGCCTGCGGCGGCCGGGCCTGCTGCTTGCCTGCCTGCTCTGGGGTTTGGCCTGGCATCTGGTCTGGGCCGGCGGGAGGCTCGACAGGCAGCTCGACCCCGGTCTCGAAGGCGTGGACATGCGGGTTGACGGCATCGTGCACAGCCTGCCGCGAAGATACGACGATTATCAGCAATTTCTGTTCCAGATTACCGAATCCGGGTTTGATTTCCATCCGCGCAGGGTATTGCTGAATCACTATGGCGCCGAGTCCATCGAGGCCGGTCGGGCCTATCGTTTCGAAATCAGGCTCAATCGGCCCCGCGGCATGGCTAATCCGGGGGTATTCGACCATGAAGCCTGGCTGCTCCAGCGCGGCATCGCCGCTCGGGGCTATGTGCGCGGCGGGGTGGAAAGATTGCCTGGGCAGCGCGGCGCCCCGCTGGTGGCGCTGCGGGCCGCCATCCGGGAAGGGATTCTGCGGCAAAACCCGGACCCGGCTACCCGGGGAATCATCCTCGCCCTGGTGCTGGGCGACAGCAGCGGGTTAAACGACGCCCAGTGGGAATTGTTCCAGCGCACCGGCACCAATCACCTGTTCGTGATTTCCGGCCTGCATATCGGACTGGTCTGCCTGCTGGCCTGGGGTGTGACCCTCGCCCTGGCCCGGCGCTGCGCATCGCTTCTGCTGCTGGCGCCGGCCCAGAAAATCGCCCTGTTGCCGGCCCTTGCCGCCGCCGGGGGATACGCCGCCATCAGCGGCTTTGGCCTGCCCGCCCAGCGCGCCCTGATCATGGCGGCGGTACTCATGCTCACCGCGCTGTTCAACCAGAGGCAGGCGGTTAGTCTGCGCTTTCTGCTAGCCATGGCGGTGGTGCTGAGCCTCAATCCCCTGGGGTTCCTCGGCATGGGATTCTGGCTCAGTTTTCTGGCCGTGGGCGCATTGCTGCTGATCCAGCGGCCGGCACAGGCAAACCCGGGCTTGGGCGGCTGGTTGCGCCGCAGCCTCAAGCCCCAGTTGGCGGTCGCCCTGGCCCTGTTCGCGCCACTGCTGTTCTGGACCGGGCAGGCGAGTCTGCTGGGCCCCCTGGTCAATCTCGCCGCGATTCCACTTGTGGGGTTTGTCATCGTTCCCCTGTGCCTAACCGCCGCTTGTTGCCTGCTGCTTGACGAAACTCTGGCGGGATTGCTGTTCGCGGCGGCGCAATGGTTGTTGCGCTGGCTGCTGGCTGGGCTGGAATGGGCGACCGAGCTTGCTGCGGGTTATGCCCTGGTGGCGCCGCCAGCCAGCGATGCGCTGAGCCTGATATTGCTTGCCCTTGGCTGCCTGTTGCTGTTGTTGCCCCGGGGATTTCCCGCCCGACGTATTGCGGGAATCCTGCTCCTGCCGCTGTTGTTCGCGCCGAACAGGGGAGAACGGGAGGAACTGCTGCGGCTGCATGTGCTCGATGTGGGCCAGGGACTCGCGGTGCTGGTGGAGACCCGGCGTCATACGCTGCTTTATGACACCGGCGCGAGTTTTTCCCCCGATGCGAGCATGGGCGACCGTATCGTCCTGCCGGTGCTGGACGCCCTGGCCATCCGCCGCCTCGACGCCGTGGTAATCAGCCATGCCGACGACGATCACAGCGGTGGATTTGCCGCCATCGCCGCCGCCATGCCCATGGACCGGGTCTACAGCAGTTTCGACCTGCCAGCGTCCCCGGTGGCTCCCTGGCCTTGCCGGGACTACGTCAACTGGCGCTGGGACGGGGTGGAGTTTCGCTTTCTCCATCCCGCCGCAGCCCGCGATAGCGACAACAACAACTCCTGTGTCCTGCAGATTCGGGCAGGAGAGTTCCGCGCCCTGTTGCCCGGCGACATCGAGGCGGGCGTGGAGCGAGAACTCGCCGCGAAATACCGGCAGGAACTGCGCAGCGATGTCCTGCTGGCCGCCCATCATGGCAGCAACACTTCCTCGATCTGGCCCTTTCTGAAAATGACCGACCCGGACCATATCGTGTTCGCCGCCGGCTATCGCAACGCTTTCGGCCATCCCGCGGCGCGGGTCATCGAGCGCGCCGGCTTCTTTACCTCCCATCTGCTCAATACCAGCGAACTCGGCATGATCAGTTTTGTCGTGCCGGATGAGGGCGCGCCCTTGCGAGCAAGCGGTTTCCGCCGGGAACATCCCCGCTACTGGCGCAGCCCGGCTCCGCGTCTGGCCCCGCGTCAGAACAAGCTCCCCGCAAAACAACTGTGTTAGATTAGGCCGCTGTGAAAGCAGCAGCGCACAGCAATCCCGGCGGGGTTCCGGAAGCATCCGGCGGACAGCTTTACCGGCGGCTGCTGGCCTATGCGGCGCCATTTCCCGGCGCGATTTTTCTCGCCATCCTGGGCTTTATCCTGTTTGCCGCCACCACACCCTGGCTGGCCTGGTGGTTCGGCTGGCTGACCGATGCCATCAGCTCCGAAAATGCCTCCGGATTGCGGGCCTTCGCCGTGCTCAACTGTCTTGCGATTCCCCTGGTGCGGGGCTTGGGAGGCTTTCTCGGCGGCTATTCCATGGCCCAGATCGCAAGCCAGGTCACCCACCGCCTGCGTTCCCGCCTGAGCGAGCGCCTGGTGCTGCTGCCGGCGCGATTTTTCGACGGCAGGGAGCCCGGCAAGCTCGTCTCCAAATTCAGCTATGACGTGACCCAGGTCACCGAAGCCTGCAGCAGCGCTTTCGCGATTCTGGTCCGCGAAGGCCTGATCGTGCTGGGGCTGCTGGTCTTCCTGCTCTATATCGACTGGCGGCTCGGATTGATTTTCCTGATTGTCGCGCCGCTGGTGGCGGTGGTGGTGCAGGCCGCCTCGGCGCGCTTTCGCCGCTACAGCAAGCAGATGCAGGACTCCATGGGGGAGGTTTCCCAGATCACCCTGGAGACGATCAAGGGCTATCAGGTGGTGCGGATTTTCAATGCCGAATCCTATGTCAACCGCAAATTGCAGGAAGCCAGCGAGCGCAACCGGCGCCAGAACATGAAAATCGCCATGACCCTGGGCATCAGCACGCCCCTGGTGCAGTTCATCGTCGCCATGGCCATGGCGGCGCTGGTGTGGCTGGCGCTTTCGCCGGAATTCTTCAGCGACAAGACGCCGGGTGAGTTTGTTTCCTTTATCACTACCGCGGGCCTGCTGTCGCGGCCGATTCGCCAGCTTACCCAGGTCAACTCGGTGATTCAGCGCGGGCTTGCCGCGGCCGCCAGCGTCTTCGCGGTACTCGACGAGGAACCGGAAAGCAATGCCGGAACCCACCAGGTTCCCCGGGTGCGGGGCCGGATCGCCTTTCGCGATGTGAGCTTTTCCTATGCCGGCGGCGTCGAGGCCCTGAAAAACGTCAGTTTTGCTGCGGAACCGGGCCAGACCATCGCGCTCGTGGGCCGCTCGGGCAGCGGCAAATCGACCCTGGCCAGGTTGCTGGCGCGTTTCTATCCTTGTGAACGCGGCGAAATCACCCTGGATGGCGTCCCGCTCGATGATTATGAGCTGCACAATCTGCGCAGCCAGATTTCCGTGGTGAGCCAGCATGTGGTGCTGTTCAATGGCACTGTGGCGGAAAACATCGCCTATGGCGAGGACGGTTTCGACCGGCGGCGGGTGGAGCAGGCGGCCGCCGGCGCCCACGCCATGGAATTCATCGAAGAACTGGAGCATGGTTTGGACACCCAGGTGGGGGACAACGCCAGTCTGCTTTCCGGCGGCCAGCGCCAGCGCATTGCCATCGCCAGGGCCCTGCTCAAGGATGCGCCGGTGCTGATTCTCGACGAGGCGACCTCGGCCCTGGATTCGGAGTCTGAACAGCAGGTGCGGGAGGCCTTGCAACTCCTGGCCCGGGGCAGAACCACCCTGGTCATCGCCCACCGCCTGTCGACGATCGAGAATGCCGACCGCATCGTGGTGCTGGAAGCCGGCGAGGTGGTGGAAACAGGAACCCACACGGAATTGCTGGAGCAGGGGGGCCATTACGCGAGACTGCGGGCCCCGCGATTTTCCGATGGTGAGTTGGAATGACAGGGCACCCTGTCATTCTGCGCGAAGTCGCGGAATCTCTTCGGACATGAAAGCACTCCGGCGCGCCTGGTACCAACGCAAACCCGGGCCGTGGCTGAATCTGTTATGGCCCCTGTCGCTGCTGTTCGACATCGCCGCGGCCTGGCGGCGGAAACGGCAGCAGGCCCGCGCCCGGCCCAGGGGAGAGGCGCCGGTGATCGTGGTGGGCAATATCGCCCTGGGAGGCACGGGCAAGACCGCGCTATTGATAGCCCTGGCCAGGGAACTCGGGCGGCGGGGTTTCGCCCCCGGCGTCATCAGCCGCGGCTATGGCGCCGATGGCGGTGAATTTCCCAGGCTGGCGCAGGCGGATTCCGACCCCGCCGAATGCGGCGATGAACCCGTGCTGATCGCCGCGAGCACCGGCTGTCCCGTGGTGGTGGACCCGGACCGCAACCGGGCACTGGGGCGCCTGCTCGCGGATTTCGAGGTGGATCTCGTGCTCAGCGATGACGGCCTGCAGCATTACCATCTGCATCGCGATGTGGAAATCATCGTGGTGGATGGAGAGCGCGGGTTCGGCAACGGCCTGACCTTGCCCGCCGGACCTCTGCGGGAGCCAGTCCGACGCCTTGGCGAAGCCGATTTCGTGGTAGTCAATGGTGAACCCGATGGAGCTTTCGATGCGCCGGTTCCCCTGCATCAGATCGCCATGGAGCCCAAAACCCTGGTCCATCTGCGCAGCGGCGCAGAGCGGCCCTTTGACGAATCGGCCTTTCCCGCGGGCGAAACGCTGCAACTCGTCTGCGGCATCGGCAACCCGGACCGCTTCTTCAAGCTGATGCGGCAATTGCCGAATCCCCTTGCCCCATTCGAATTTCCCGATCATCACCGCTTCCGCGCCGAAGATTTTGCCGGCGGGGGAATTGATCCGCGGCAAGCCATCGTGATGACCGAAAAGGATGCGGTAAAATGCCGCGAGTTCGCCGGAGACAATTTCTGGGCATTGCGCGCCGAAATGAAACTGCCCCGGGGATTGCTCGAGGCCCTGCTGCAAAAGCTCGGAAACCCCCTTAACGCGAACCGCTAGGGAAGCTCTGATTAAGTCAGAGCTTCCCTGCGGCACATGGAAGTGCCGCCGAATTCGATGGCGTAAGCCATTGAATTCGAGAGCAAAACAAAACCACGCTTTTGTTTTGCGATAATGAAAAATTCCAAGGAAGGAATTTTTCAGAGAATACCCAGGGCAAACTGTGACAAAGGCATGGACCGGAATCTGCTCGCCATACTCGTCTGTCCCATCTGCAAGGGCGAATTGCGTCTCGACCGCAAGGCCAATGAACTGCTTTGCCTCGCCGACGGCCTGGCCTATCCCATTCGCGATGGCGTGCCGGTGATGCTTCCCGGCGAGGCCCGGGAAATGAGCTTTGACGAGCGGGAACAGGCGCGGTGAGTTTTACCGTCATCATCCCGGCCCGCTTTGCCGCAAGCCGCCTGCCGGGCAAGCTGCTGCTCGACCTCGCCGGCAAGCCGGTGCTGCGACACACCATGGAACGCGCGCTGGCGAGCGAAGCGAGGAAGGTCGTCGTCGCCACGGAAAATGCGGACATCGCCGAACTGGCAAAAGCCACTGGTGTCGCCGTGGTCATGACTTCCCCGGACCACGCCACGGGCACCGACCGCATCGAGCAGGCCGCCTCCCTGCTCGGGCTCGCCGGGGAGGAGATCGTCGTCAATGTGCAGGGCGATGAGCCGCTGATCCCGGTCAGCGCCATCAATCAGGTGGCCCACGATCTTTCACGGCATGACGGGGCCGGCATCGCCACGCTGTGCGAGAAAATCACCGACGCTAGGGAATTCGCCGACCCCAACGCGGTGAAAGTCGTGCGTGACGGGCAGGGGTTCGCGCTGTATTTCAGCCGCGCCCCGATTCCCCACGACGGCGCCGCCCTGGCCTTGCGGCATATCGGCATCTACGCCTACCGGGTGGATTTCCTGCGCCGCTTTGTCCGCTGGCCGCGGTCCGAACTGGAAACCGGCGAAGGGCTCGAACAATTGCGTGCTCTCAGCCACGGCGTGAAGGTACATGTGGGAGTGAGCGGCGAACGCTTCCCCCCGGGGGTCGATACCCGCGAGGATCTGGCGGCCAATGAGGCTTATCTGGCGGCGAAGGAAGATGCCTGATGACTGGCAGTATGTGAAGGTTCACGCTGCGGCACCCCATGGAGATTCTGCGCGAAGCGAAGCGAAGTCGCAGAATCTCAGGCAGAATCCTCCCAACGAGCGCTCCCCCAACCCCGGCCTGAACCATGAAACTCACCGACAACGCCGACTTGCGGCCATACAATTCCTTTGGCGTCGCGGCCCGGGCGACCTGTCTGGCGGAAATCGAACACGGCGATGAGCTCGAACCTGCAACCGCCCTGGCCAAGGAGCGAGACCTGCCAATGCTCCTGCTCGGCGGCGGCACCAATGTGCTGTTCGCCGGCGATTTTCCCGGCCTCGTGCTGCTCATGCGCAACCGCGGCGTCGAAATCGACCGCGAAAGCGGTCTGGTCAGGGCCGCGGCGGGAGAAAATTGGCATGACCTGGTGCGAACCTGCCTGCAGAACGGCCTGTACGGCCTGGAAAACCTCGCGCTGATCCCCGGCAGCACCGGCGCCGCCCCGGTGCAGAACATCGGCGCCTACGGCGTCGAACTCGAAAGCTTCTTCGTCGAACTCGAACTGTTCGACTGCGCCGACGGCAGCCTGCGCACAATGTCCCGCGAAGACTGCCAATTCAGCTATCGCGACAGCGTGCTCAAACAGTCCCAGGTCCAGTCCCGGTTGCAGCCACTGTCGCCGCCACAGCCGCAGCCCAAGTCGCCGCCACAGCCACAAGTAGTCTGCTCGCTGACCTTGCAACTCCCGCGAGAGCCGGCGCCCAACCTGAGCTATCCCGCACTGGCGCAAGAACTCGAACACGTCGCCAAGCCCACGCCGCAAGAAGTATTCGAAGCCGTCTGCCGCATCCGCCGCCGCAAACTCCCGAACCCGGCCGAAATCGGCAACGCCGGCAGCTTTTTCAAGAACCCGATAATCTCCCAGGACGAGTTCGAACAACTAAGCAACCGCTACGACTCTCCGCCGTCATTCCCCGCGAAAGAGGGCGTAAAAGTCCCCGCCGGCTGGCTGCTCGACCAATGCGGCTTCAAGGGCTACCAAAAAGGCGCGGCCGGCGTCTACGAACGCCACGCCCTCATCCTCGTCAACCGCGGCGGCGCCACCGGCAGGGAACTCCACCAACTCGCCATGAAAATGCAAGACCACGTCCAATCCGAATTCGGCATCACCCTGGAACCCGAAGTCCGCATAATCTGCACTACGTGAGTCGCCGTCTGGCGGGCGGATCGAAGCCACAAACCTCCAAAGCTTGAGCGCCAGCCTGCCATTCGCTAAGCTTTTCAAGCGGCACGAAAGGATGCAACCCCTTACCATGACGGCAAAAACCGCCTTCGATCACGAAAGCTACATCGCCGGCCTCACGCGCAGGCCTGGGGTGTACCAGATGCAGGACGGCGCCGGCAAGGTCATCTACATCGGCAAGGCCGCCAACCTGCGCAACCGCGTGCGCAGCTATTTCCGCGGCTCCGCCCTGAACGCGCGCAGCCTCGCCATGATGAACAAGGTGGCCGGC
>JAJDSZ010000028.1 GCA_022827425.1 Pseudomonadales bacterium
TGCGCAGGCCGCGGACGCACGGGTATACCACTACCGGGAAAAAGACGGACTTGAAGTGGACGCCATCGTGGAAACCGCGGACGGACGCTGGGCCGCATTCGAGATCAAACTGGGAGAGCGCTGGATTGCGGAAGGACAAAAGAATCTGCTCCGGCTCGCCGACCGACTGGCGGGAACCGACCACGGCGAACCCGCCGCCCTCGCGGTAATCGTTCCCAACGGCTATGGACACTTCAAGCCCGGCGATGTGGGCATCGTACCGATCAACGCGCTGGGGCCATGAACAACTCCCGCGGCGAAGGCGAAATGCTCGCCCGACAAACTTCCGCGAGAATCGCCGCCTGCGATTGCCGGGGACAGAACCGCGCAATCAAGTTTCGTCGTACCAATGGCGCAAGCCAAGCGCATCATGAATGCTATGGTTAACAATATTGCGATAATCGGTTGTTCGGGGGCGATTGGGAATTCTTTCGCCAATCATTTATCCACGCTATATCCGGGCGCAAGCCTGCATGCGTTCTCGCGTTGGATGCCGGAAAATCCTGTATCCGATGTGAGTTACTACAAGATAAATTATGCGGACGAAGCTTCCATCGCGGAGTCCGCATCAATCGCATCGAAAGAAAATTCTCTCGACTTGATCATCGTATCCACAGGTATCTTGCACGAGGGAGATCTTATGCCCGAGAAATCGCTGGGGGATTTGTCCGCCGAAAAATTCAGGCGCGTTTTCGAGGCCAACACAATCACTCCCGCATTGATCGCCAAGCACTTCCTTCCCAAATTGAACAGCGCAAGTCGATCCATATTCGCGGCATTGTCAGCGCGGGTGGGCAGTATATCCGACAATCGACTCGGCGGCTGGTACGCCTATCGCTGCTCCAAAGCGGCGCTGAACATGTTGATAAAAAATGCCGCGATTGAAATCGGCAGGCGGAACAAGCAAGCCGTGATCGTGGGCCTTCATCCGGGAACGGTCGATAGCGAACTTTCGAGGCCTTTTCAGCGAAACGTGCCCGATGGAAAACTGTTCACACCTGAATACTCAACCCGAAAAATGCTGGATGTGTTGGAAAATCTCACTCTGGAACAAAGCGGCAAATGCTTCGCGTGGGATGGAAAGGAGGTTGAACCTTGAGAACGGGCGGCGGATTGCCCACCTTGTCGAGTTTTGCCAGAGCCTTGGCGGGAGTGACGAATTCGATATAGTCCACATGCCTCAGAGCGAGCATGTTGTCGCTCTCCATATATGTGTGTATGTGTTTACGCGCATAAGCATATTGTAAATGGGAAACCCCGCAGCGATAACATTAGAACCGTTTCACGAAGAGAAAAATATGATCCCAGAACTGCGAAGCTCTTGGAAACTGAACTAATCGGGAGTAACATCCCGATTAGTTCAACCAATCAGGAATTACTTCCCGATGAGTTATAACAGAAACCTTGTAATCGACCTGCCGCCGGGACAGTCCGCCTTCCTTTGGGGCGCCAGGCAAACCGGCAAGTCCACGCTGTTGCGCGAGCGATTTCCGGACAGCTTCCACATCGACCTGCTCGACTCGGACCAGGCGCTCGCCCTCAGCGCCAGACCCGCGCGGCTCGGTGAAACGCTCGCCCGGCAAAATTCCGAAACCCTGACCCACCCGGTGATTATCGACGAGATCCAGAAAGTTCCCGGCCTGCTCGACGAGGTTCACCGCCTGATCGAAACCCGCGGCCTTTCATTCATCCTCTGCGGTTCCAGCGCGCGCCGCTTGAGACGCACCGGGGTCAACCTGCTCGGCGGCCGCGCCTGGCGCTTCGAACTGTTTCCCCTGAGCTGGAACGAGATACCCGATTTCGACCTGCTCCAGGCGCTTGACCGCGGGCTTTTGCCGTCGATCTACGGCCAGGCACGGTATCGCCGTTCGCTCGCAGCCTATGTGCGGGACTATCTCACCGAAGAAATCGTCAATGAGGCGGCCACCCGCAACGCCGCGGCGTTCGTGCGCTTTTTCGACACTCTGCGATACTGTCACGGCGAACTGCTGAACTACGCAGCGATAGCCCGCGACTGCGGCGTCGACGCCAAGACGGTGAGAACCTATTTCGACATCCTGCGGGACACCCTGGTCGGCTATCGCATCCCCCCGTTTCACCGGCGCAAGGGCCGGCAAAGCATCTCAGCGACGCCAAAGTTCTACCTGTTCGACGTCGGTGTCGCCAACCATGCTTGCCGACGCTCGCTGAAGAGCGCGGACGGCGCGGAATTCGGCCGCGCCTTCGAGCACTTCATCCTGCTCGAACTCATCGCCGCCCGCAGCTATCGAGAACAAGACCACGGCATTGAATTCTGGCGCACCAAGAGCGGCCTCGAGGTGGATTTCGTCCTTGGCGGCGGCGAAGTCGCCGTTGAAACCAAGGCGCGGGTGAGGCAGGGTGATTTACGCGCCACGCGAGCCTTCATGGAGGAATTCTCGCCCCGCGCCGCCTACATCGTCAGCGCCGAACAGGACCGCCGCCGCGTAGACGGTATCGACATCCTGCCGTATGGCGATTTCCTGCGGTTGCTGCACGATGGGGAGGTGATTTGAGACGAGGCGAAGCCGGATGCACAGGTCAAGGCGACCTGCTACATTTGCACAGCTTGTTTCGCTTCCCTCTTTGGTGCAGAAGAGAACAAAGTCCAACACGATGCAACGGAGCCGTCATACATGCCCGAATTGACCTTATCAGATCTGAAAGACGCCATTGGCGGAACGGCTGCCGCCTTTCGCTGCGTAACCGATTATCAACCGGCCGGGGGGCCTGGGGACAAGGTGTTTCCACCCACCTACGAGGGCGGCAAATATGCTACCGAGGAACGAGTAAACCCCGAGACTGGAGAAATCACCCAGTGCGTCTTGCTTGACTCGGTGCAGTCCCAGGCCAACCGCATGGAGCAGGCGCTACTCGAAGCACACCGGAGGCGCGACATTCAGCTTCCTTTGCTGATCACCAGATTCGACGATGATGTGCTTTTGAAGAAATTCACAGTCAGCAGCCTGGAAGCTCCCCATCGGATTGCCGACGCGTTGTTTCGGGACAGCCTGCTTGGCGGAGTGATTTTTCGACAATCCAACGAAGGTCGGGTCCTTGACTCCGCCGAAGTTCGCAATGCCACCGGTTTGTTCGGCCTCTGTCCTACGGCGTTGGTGTTTGGCGTGTGGGATTCAACCGGTCCTCGCGGCGGCTTGGGCGCCAAGTTCCAGCGCGCGCTCGTATCCGAGATCATTGGTTACGACGCGAAGGCTGGCGTAAAAACAAGCAGCAGAATCGACCCAGCCCAGATCATGTTGGGAGCGGGCCCAATCCATGCCCACCCGCAAGAGACTTCGGCCACGCCGAATTGGACTCTGGATGCCCGGTCTGGGAGCGGGAAACTTGGCAAAGACGGCAAACCCTCCGAAGTGAACCACGGAAACGTCACTCCCGGCATTGCTCAAGGCGGTTTTACCATCTCAAAAGGCGTTCAGACCTCCGTACTTTCCCTCGCCGCATTGCGCCGACTGCGCTTTCCGCTGAACGGAAGCGCCGACTCCGACATCGAAATCGACCTGCTCGCCCGCACTACTTTGGCTGCGCTGGGTCTTGCCGCTGCCTCACTCGCGCGCGCCGACGGTGACCTCCGTTCCCGATGCCATCTGTTCCCGCAGCAAGAACCCTATTGGGAACTGCTCGACCGCCCCGGTGTGGAACCGACTAAATATGAACTGCTACCCGAAAGCGCACTGACGCTCCTGAATGAGGCTGCTGCCGAAGCCAGGATTTCAGGGTTACCTTGGGAAGGCGAAATAGAACTCACTCCATCGGAGGAGTTACTTGAGTTGGTTCGGCGCAGCCAGGAACTGGCGGCAAGCAAATCCAGCCCGGAATCGGAATAATGTTCGCAATCGCCATTCGTTACCTCAACGGTTGGGCGATGGCGGCGGCGGACGGGGCGAAGAAAGAACTGGCCGAATGGCCTCCCCATCCCGACCGCGTTTTCATGGCGCTGGCCGCTGCCTGGTTCGAAACCGGGGAAGATGCCGCCGAAGGCGCCGCATTGCGCTGGCTGGAAGACCAGGAGCCACCTGCAATCGCCGCATCGGATGCCGCCCTACGCCAGATCCTCACCAACTTTGTGCCGGTAAACGATACCCGCTCCAGCAAATCCAAACCAACCGGTTCCGGTCTCGACAAGCTCAAAGACAGAGGACTCGATTTGCTACCCGAGTACCGGTCCCGCCAGCCACGCTCCTTTCCGGTCGCCATCCCTTACGACTCGACCGTCCACCTGTTTTGGACGCAATCTCTTCCTTCAAAGCATAGGAGAGCCATGGATAGACTGCTGGCCAATGTTACTCATGTAGGACATTCGGCTTCACTTGTGCAAGTTTGGATTCCCGACCATGTTCCCGGTCCGCGCTGGAAACCCACCAGCGGCTTGGCCGAATGCCGTTTGCGAGTTCCGCACTCGGGCCGGTTAGCGACTCTTAAACAACAACTCAACCGTGATGAGTTCCTGGCATTCCAAGACATTTCGGGCGAAATCAGCAAGATCAAGACAACACTGAAAGAAATCAAAGCAGCACAGCCCCATCGCGAGAACTGGAATGCATTCCCGGATGTGCTCATCCTGAAAGAAGAGACAGCAGTCAAGAAGCACCCCGTTTATCCCGAAGCCAAACGTGGCGATCCCACGGCAGCGGCGGCCATGTTGGAAAACCTGCTTGCTCCAGGCGACGTCGAGCAAATTCGGCTACTCGCCAAGACTTGCCTGACAGATGGAAAACCAGTGCTGACGGCTGTACACGCGTACGAAAAAGGGCTAAACGCTATTCCTTCGGCACTGGCCGAGTGGCTGAGCGAAGAACTCGATTGGGCATACGAAGACAAGATTGTCCAAACCAATGTCGTGTGGCATACGGGAGCGGATGGGTATGGGCGGCTTGCGCGTCAGGCATTGTTTGATGGCCCGGTTGAAAAAGGCAGAACATATATTCTCGTGGATGATTTCGTAGGCCAAGGCGGTACTCTCGCGAATTTGCGAGGATTCATATTGAACCGAGGCGGTCATGTTGCCGCAGCATTAGTCTTAACCGGGAGACACTATTCGGCTAAACTGTCGCTGTCCGAACAAATGCTGAATGAACTGAGGAATACTCATGGTCCGAATCTTGAGCGATGGTGGCGAGACCGTTTCGGCCACACATTCGATCGACTTACTGAATCGGAAGCTCGCTACCTTGCGCGCTCCCCGGATGCTGACCGAATACGAGATCGAATTGTTGCGGAAGAGCGCCAAGGAAATAGCGGCGGTCACGAGGCAGGCCCGAAAGAGCAAAGACAATGCCTGAAACAACTGGAAGCTGAACGGAAGCAACGCTTCCCGAACGGCGCCCCTCCCAGCCAGCGACCGACAGCCGGACAATGGCAAGCATACGGTTCCGTCGAATCTCCCGAAGTCACTGAGTTCTCCCCAAATCATTTCAATCACAACCTGGTGGTTCTGCGGATATCCGGCAAACGCATCTCGCTGCCGGGCACGCTAAGGCTAACCGGCGCGTTGCGTGGCGCCTTGCTGAAACACTGCCCCAGACAACCACCGCCTGAATGGCTAACTGGCCACACTTCTGACGGGCATCCCAGCAGGAAACCGCACCTCGCCCTGCTGCCTCTGCCCTTTGTGGGATCACAACATGCCGATGGGCGTATCCTGGGCATCGCATTGGCATTGCCACGCGAAGCGGACGAACGGGAGGCGGTTGATTGCCTGTCTCCGTTTCTCTATGACGAAGCGGGCTTGTCCGTTTCCAATCGATTATTCGACGGTGAATGGCTGGAATGTCAAGTCGAGCAGGAGACGCGCGAACCACCTCCCCAAGCCTTGCGACCGCAACGCTGGACACGCCCGTCACGAGTCTGGGCAAGCGTGACTCCGGTAGTGCTGGATCGTCATTACGATGGCAAGGATCGCTGGCGACGCGCCGCCGAAGATGTAAAACAGTCCTGTGAACGCATCGGCTTACCCAGGCCAATAGAAGCCATGCTGCATCCGGTTTCGCTCGTTGAAGGTGCTCCACATGCGCGGGAATTCACGCACATGATTAGAAAATCCGATGGCGCCAGCCGCAATCACAGTCATACCGTGCTTGTTTTCGATCAGCCCGTGAATGGCCCGGTAATGATTGGCGCCGGACGCTTTCGCGGCTATGGACTGTGCTTGCCGATGGACCAAGAAGAGTGAGGCGATGGTCGAATTGACCGCATCCCGGTTCCGAGACTATTTCCACGCCCTCTGGCGATGCCAGCCCTTTGCCTGGCAGCAGGCGCTGGCAGAGAAGGTATTGGAGGATGTCGATCAGCCATGGCCGGAAGCCATCGCTCTGCCTACAGCTTCTGGGAAAACAGCTTGTATCGACATAGCCGTATTCGCTCTGGCAGCCCGGTCGACTAAGATTGCAAAGGGCTGTGTCACAACAGCGCCGCGCCGCATTTTCTTTGTTGTGGACCGACGCATCATTGTTGACGAAGCGTACTCCCGCGCGGAACGGTTGGCGAAAAAACTGGCGGAAGCCAAGACGGGAATTCTCAAGGATGTCGCGGACGCCTTGCGAATGGTGGCCCATGGCGATATGGAAGGGCTCTGGCAAGACGAGCAGCCGCTTACAGTCCATACTTTGCGTGGCGCGAGCTTTCGGTCCGATTCCTGGGCGCGCAGTCCGCTGCAACCCGCAGTCATCGCCTCCACAGTTGATCAGGTAGGCTCACGCCTGTTGTTTCGCACCTATGGGCGCGGACCCGGCATGTGGCCCGTTTATGCTGGACTAACAGCCAACGACAGTCTGATCCTGCTCGACGAAGCCCATTGCGCTCGACCGTTTCTTGAGACCTTGCAAGCCGTAAGGCGTTACAGCGAATGGAGTAGAAAACCGCTACGCAGAAGTTTCTACCCGGTAGTCCTTTCCGCGACTCCCCCTCCCGGACTGAACTTCGTTTTCAAGGATGAATCGGCGCAACCCCTTGACCCGGAACATCCTCTGGGACGCCGCCAATTGGCTCGCAAACCAGCTACGGTAGAGAAAGTCCAGGGAGCCAAAGGCAAGAACGCCACCCGTGTATTCGCCGAGGCGCTTGGCAAAAGAACCGGAGTTCTCGCCGAAGAATGGAAGTCTCGAAACAACCTAAAGAATCCAGCAGTGGTTATCTTGGCCAACCGAGTTGCCACCGCCCGAGCCGTGCGCGACTTCCTTGCGAGACGTCACGACGGCAACGTGACTCTGCTGACTGGACGCATGCGAGGCATCGAAAAAGCTGGCGTCATCGCCACGCTTGAAAGATCGCGATTGATGTCCAGCGAATCGGGGGACCGAGAGCTTGAGGCACCACATTTCGTCGTTGCCACCCAAACGCTGGAGGTTGGCGCCGACCTCGACTTTGACGTTCTGGTCACGGAATGCGCCGCGCTTGACGCCCTGCGTCAGCGCTTCGGTCGCCTGAATCGCATGGGTCGCTCGATTGACGCCTTTGCCGCCATACTCCTGCGCGGCGATCAGAAAGAAGACGATCCAGTCTACGATTCCGCAGTCATCAAGACTTTTGAATGGCTGGACAAAAGGCGGGATACAAATGGCATCGTGGACTTTGGAGTTGCCCATCTGCAACCGCCGACCGGGGATGAGCTTCAAGCGCTGAACAGCCCTGCGCGCCACGCCCCCGTTTTGCTTCCCGCACACGTGGATTGTCTGGCACAGACAAGCCCAGCGCCCGAACCTTCTCCCGAGGTTAGCTTGTTTCTCCATGGCCAGCGAGAAACCCGGGCTGACGTGCACGTTTGCTGGCGCGTTGCTCCCACAGATGAAAATCTACAACTTTGCCCACCCGTGTCCAGTGAAATGCTTGCCGTACGAATAGAAGTTTTCCGGTGTTGGCTACGAAAAGAGCGCGTCCAAGATGCGAGCAGCGACGTTGAAGGCGAGGCCGATACCGACGACACAAGCGGGACCGGGTCAAACGAAGAGGAAATCCGCACAGCTTACCTTTGGAGGAAGAACAAGACTGCCGCGGCATTGGTGCGAATCGAGCAGGCGAGTACTCCAAGGCCGGGAGATGTTGTCGTTATCGACGCGAGTAAAGCTGCCGGCACAGATAAAGATGGTTTTCAGGTTCTCGGAGAGCTTCCCGACTTTCAGGACAACACGGCCGAATTGGATGCGAGCCAGCAAGCGTATCTGGAGAACCGCGCCAAGGCGTTATTGCGGTTGCATGATGAATTGATTGACTTGTGGCCTCTGGGCGAGTGCCGCATATTGGCCAGAGAATTGCTGGTTGAAACAGAACTCGAAGACTCCGACCCCGATGCACAGTTAAGCCTTGCGCGGCGCATGCTTGAGTCTTTGGCTGGAGACTGTGAAAACCAACCGCGATTCGCTTGGCTCCGCGACACTTCGAAACAACTCCGGGCAGAAGCGAAACGAGTTGGATTCCTGCGCAATCTACACCGCATCGGGAAAAAAGATATGGTTCTCCTTGGCCAGCGCCCAATGCGCGGATACACAAGACAAGCGGAAACTTTCAACGATGAGGATGACAACAACTCTTCCGGCACTTCAAACAACCAGGGACAACCCGTTCTGCTCCGAACTCACCTGCCGGGAGTGGAAGTCTGGGCTCGCCGATTCGCTCATGGTTGCGGCCTCACCGAAGATCTCGTTGAAGCCGTGGCCCGCGCCGGACTGCTGCACGATACGGGAAAAGCTGATCCACGTTTTCAAGCGCTGCTCAATGGGGGGCGTCAACTGCCAGCGGCAAGAGAGCCTTTGGCCAAATCGGCGTCCATCCCCAAGACTGGCGCCACGCGAGAACGAGCGCAATTTAACGCTGGATATCCCCTAGGCGGTCGCCATGAGCTATTGTCAGTCCGACTAGCGGAGAGTGCACCCGAATTGCTGCCAAGCGAGCCGCTGCTGCGCGAATTGACGTTGTTTCTGGTCTCAAGCCATCATGGCCGCTGTCGGCCTTTTGCCCCGATCATTTCCGACACGGATGCGCCAGAGGTCAGCTACCGTCTTAATGGCCATGACATGACCTGGGCCGGACCAACGGGCCTGGAACATTTGAACGCCGGAACTGCCCGTCGATTTTGGCTGTTGGTTGAAACGTACGGATGGTGGGGACTGGCTTGGCTGGAAGCCATACTGCGATTGGCGGACCATCGCCGTAGCGAATGGGAGGAGTGGCATGATGAATCAGGCGCCAGCTAATGACTGATCTGCTACTTAGCGGCCTGTCCGCGGACAATCCGTTGGCCTATCTCGCCGCGCTAGGTGTTTTGCGAACCGCAACTTTGGCCGCGCCCGATGTGGGCTTCGAGTTGAACTGGGAAATCGCAAATGGTCACTGGCGACCTCGGCTGCGCTGCTCCACGGATATTGATCGCGCCCAATTGATCGACTTGCTCGATAAAGAGTTAAAAGGCAGCAAGAATTTAGCTGCCTTCAATCTCGGCGACGATCTAACAGTCAATATTGGGGACTTCCGCAATATGTTGATCAGAAGTCAAGCTTCTGCCGCCGCCAAGGATCGGCGCGATGTCGACTTCCTGGCCGCGTTTGGCAGCGATGCCATTGAATCAGAATCAAATGGCAAGCCTACCGGTAAAATCGCCGATACTGCCTTTCGCACGATGAGCGGTGCCGGTCATCAACACTTTCTTAAGACGATGAGAACCTTCATTGACGATACAAATGCTAGTCACTTGCACAAGGCGCTTTTCGAACACTGGATCTATGACGATGCCCTGGAAAAACACAGCATGCGTTGGGACCCGGTTGATGATGTCCGATATGCATTGCGATGGAATAATCCCAGTGGGGATAGCGACCGTAAAACCAAAGGTAGCGTGTGGGGTGGAAATCGCTTGGCAATCGAAGCACTTCCTTTGTTCCCTGCGCAACCCCACCAGCGCGAACTCCGAACTACAGGTTTTTCAAAAAGAAGCCAGGAAACTGAACTATCCTGGCCGGTTTGGCTGCCTCCGATAAAGCTACCTGAGGTTCGCTCATTGCTTGCACTAGCGCAACTTCAGAAAGAACATCCCGACAGTGGCGAACTCTCTGCCTTGGGGGTTGCCGAAGTATTTCGCAGCCAGAGAATCACGCAAGGGAAGTATCGAAATTTCGTAACTCCCAGGCCTATCTGATGCGCGGATTCTCAACCGGCAAGAAACCCCGCGATGCCCATAGCAATGGAGCAATACATTCACGGCCGTTCCAGTCTTCCACCCGCTACGCCAGCAAAGGCGCGAATTCTTGGTAACTCAGGATGCCGACTTCGGTTGCAATATACCGAGTTGCCGAATGCGGCGGGCAAGTCGTTCCCTTAGCCACTCCTCGTCCACCGGCTCGCCCTCCATCGCCATGGAGTTGGCTACGTGGCTGGGAATCGCTTCCAAGTGCCGTCGTTGGCGCTCCTCAATTGGCAGGCTGCGCCAGTGTTCGATGGCCTTCACTAGCTCGTTGTCCGACATCATCGTTCCCGGTTTCAGCAGCCGGCTTGTCGGTAATCTCCCGTTTCGTCATGCGCCAGCCAATTCTCAAATTAACACATGGCCTTCGATGAACAAACCTTGGGATCACCTTGGGATCGGCAAGATGGAATAAAATAGTAATTTTTAGTACTATTTCTGGAACAGTTTCCCGGCAGAGGCGAGACGATGACTTTGAAGGATGCAATCCGGGTGCTCGTGCTGGGGCCGGGCCGTCAGTTCCCGATCATTGGCACCCAGAGCCTGCGGCTTCTGTTCGAGGCCGATGACGCCAACACCTTCAATGCGGGCATCCGGCGAATCGTCTCGGCCGGGCTGCTTGAGAGAATCGCCCGAGGCGTATTCGTGAACCGTGCCCTGCCGGATCCGGGACTCGCGGTAATCGGCGACATCGTGCGGAACCTCCGCCCCCGCCGGTTTTGCTATCTGAGTTACGAGTCGGCTCTTGCGGAATTCGGCTCGATCAGCCAGGTCCCCATGGTTTATCTCATTGCGACGACGGGCAACGCCGGAAAATATTCGACTCGCTACGGCGACATTGAATTTTCGCACACCAGAAGAAGCGGCCTGGAAATCCTGCGCGATACGGTTTTCGACGAAAGGCTGGGCCTGCGGGTCGCTTCCCCGGAACTTGCACTGGATGACTTGCGCAGGGTGCGTCCCGGTAATTTGCATCTTGTCGACGAAGAAATTCACGCGGAAGTCGTAGCGGAATGGCAAGCGGGAATCCAGGAACGGGCCAATGCTTGATTTCCTGACGGTCGCTTCGGATATTGTGCGCGGCTATCCGGCATCGCCACGCGATGCTTCAGGACCGTTTCGCGCCGTTCCCGATCCGCGCCGCGTCAGCCGGAGACATTTGCAGCGACAAATTGATCGCGTTCCCCTTGTCGGTGGCGACTCGCGAGTACCCCCGATATCGAGACGCCTGGGATATCGAGTGGATTCTCGGGCAGAACGTCGGTCCTGAAGACGTGGCGGCCCGGTCGGCCCGCAAGGCTGTCGAACGGAAAATAACTGATCGGTACATAGCGGCTTTGGACAAGACTATCGAAAGATGCGACGAAATCATCGGCTCCCGGAGTTTCCTCGAAACGCTCCAGCGGTTTATTCCCCGGCCAATGGCGGGCAAGACCGTTGAAGACGCCGGATTCAGGGCGCATCTCGTATCTACCATCAGCTCACTATGTGAGAGCACTCGTCAGATTCTGGGAAAACGGCACCACACCGCATGAATCCCGAAATGGAACGTCCGCTTTGCCATTGGCTTTTGGGAATACCCATTGTTCGCCGCCCGGCCCACTGCGCCCAAGCCTGAAGCTGCCGATAGAATGCTGTGTGGCCTGAAACAATGGGATCATGCCGCCGATGCCCACCGAAATGATCCGCCCCATTCCGGACCACCTGCTCGGTGAAACCGAAGAGTCCGACAGCCCACCGCTGCAACTCTCTCTCCCGCTCGATGTCGGCAAGCACCCTGAAAGCCCGCTTATCCCGGCGCGCATACTCAACGAATTCGTCTACTGCCCGCGGCTGGCGTATCTGGAATGGGTGCAGAAGGAATGGGCTGACTCTTCGGACACGGTGGAAGGCCGCCATGTCCATCGGCGCGTGGACAAGAAGTCCAAACCTTTGCCCGAACCCGACTCTGACGCCGAACCGGAAGATCTGAAGCCCGCCCGTTCCGTCGAACTCTCATCCGCCAAACTGGACCTGGTGGCGAAGATCGATCTGGTCGAGCCGACTCCCGGCGGCGAAGTCGTTCCGGTGGAATACAAGCGCGGCAAACGCCCGCATATCAAGCAGAAAGTCTACGACCCGGAGCGTGTGCAACTTTGCGCCCAGGGTCTCTTGCTTGAGGATCATGGATATCGTTGTTCCGAGGGTATTATCTATTTCGCCGGTTCCAAAGAGCGTGTAAAGGTACCGTTCGACGAGTCCCTCCGGCTGCTGACGAAACAATCGATAGGCGCATTGCGCTCGGTAGTCGAGGGCGGACAGATTCCTCCCCCGCTGCAAAACAGCCCCAAGTGCAACCGCTGTTCCCTGGTGGGCATTTGCCTGCCGGACGAGGTGAATCTCCTGCGAGCCGGCGGCGCCGAGGTGCGCCCCATCGCCGTGCGCCGCGCGCACGCCTTGCCGGTCTACGTGCAGGCGAATCGGGCGAAAGTGGCCAAGCAGGGCAACCGGCTGGCCATCACGCTGGATGACGAGGAGCCGGTGCATGCGCGGCTCGCGGAAGTGTCGCAACTGGTTCTCATGGGCAATGTGTACGTCACCACGCCGACCTTGCACGAGTTGATGCGGCGCGAAATTCCCATAACCTGGCAGTCTTACGGAGGCTGGTTCCTCGGCCATTCCATGGGCGCGGGACACTCGAACGTGGAACTGAGAACGGCGCAATACCGAAGTTCCTTCGACGACGCCGCTTGCCTGCGGCTGGCGAAAGGCTGGGTGCAGGCGAAGATCAGAAACGGCCGGGTGCTGCTGCGCAGAAACTGGACCGACAAGGAGGCGGCCGCTCCGGTGCTGCGAAGCATGAAATTGCTCTCGAACGAAGTCGGCACTGCCGCGAGCATCGAATCTCTGCTTGGGCTCGAAGGCGCCGCCGCCGCGCATTACTTCCAGGCATTCCCCAACATGCTCAAGCAAACGGGCGATTCGGAACTGCAATTCAACATGGAGGGCCGCAACCGGCGCCCGCCGACCGACCCGGTCAACGCCCTGCTCTCCTTCGGCTACTCCATGCTGACCCGCTCGTTCGTGGTCGCTCTTTCCGCGGTCGGCTTCGACCCGTTTCGCGGATTCTTCCACCAGCCGCGCTATGGCCGGCCCGCCCTCGCGCTGGACATGATGGAGCCTTTCCGCTCGCTGATAGTGGATTCGTCCGTCATCACCGCGATCAATAACGGCGAAATCGACAGGTCGGACTTCATCGAGACGCCGGTCGGAGTGAACCTGACGGACAAGGGCCGCAAGCGATTCATCGCCATATTCGAGCGCCGCCTGGACCAGGAAGTGACCCACCCGCTGTTTGGCTATGCGGTCGAATATCGCCGCCTGTTCGAAATGCAGGCCAGGCTGCTGGCGCGCTACCTGCTCGGCGAAATACCGGAGTACCCCAACTTTCTGACGCGATGACGTTTGCGCGGGCGGGACTTGATCGAACGAGGAGACCGGAAATTGCGAGACCAGGAAAAAATCTATTTTGTGGTCTACGACATCGCGGACAACAAGCGCTGGCGCAAGATCTACAGGATGATGCAGGGATACGGGGAATGGGTTCAGCTCTCCGTGTTCCAATGTCGGTTATCGAGCACGCGCTACGCGCAACTGCTGGCCGATTGCGACGGTTTGATGCACCATAACGATGACCATATAGTGATCATCGATGTGGGAACCGCAGAATGGCTTGAGCCGCGAATCGTGTCACTGGGGAAGAAAAGCGTTTCTCCGGTCAAGCGAGAAGTTGTCATCGTCTGAACTGCCGCCTGCCGACGAGAGGCCAGGTGGCGGTGAAAACCCCCGGGACCGCTCGCTATCCATAATGTTCCGTAAAAACATGGAGTTAAATTC
>JAJDSZ010000068.1 GCA_022827425.1 Pseudomonadales bacterium
AGAAAATTCTTGACGAATTTCGGCGTAATCGGCGAAATGCCGAGCACATCGTGCAGGACCATGATCTGAGCGTCGGTTTCCGGCCCGGCGCCGATGCCTATCACCGGAATTTCCAGCAGTTCGGTAATCGTTTTCGCCAAAGCTACCGGCACGCATTCGAGCAAGAGCAGACTGGCGCCCGATTCTTCCAGCAGTTGCGCCTCCTCGATGATCGACTGCGCCTGGCTGGTGTCGCGGCCCTGCACGTGAAAGCCGCCGATGCGGTTCACCGATTGCGGCGTGAGTCCCATATGCGCGCAAACGGGAATGCCGCGCTCGGCGAGCAGGCGGGTGGTATTGGCGATCCAGGCGCCGCCTTCGAGCTTGACGACTTGCGCGCCGGCCCGCATCAGCGCGGCGGCGTTCTGCAAGGTCTGGGATTCCGAGGCGTAGCTCATGAAAGGCATGTCGCCCATCAGCAAGGCGCCTTCGTTGCCGCGCTTGACGCAACTCATGTGGTAGATCATGTCGTTCATGGTGACCGGCAAGGTGCTGTCATGCCCCTGCAACACCATCCCAAGCGAGTCGCCCACGAGCAGCACCTCAACCCCGGCCCGAGCCGCCACGCCGGCAAAGCAGGCGTCATAAGCCGCGAGGCAGACGAATTTCTCGCCGGCGCGTTTCATCTTCTTCAAACTGGTCAAGGTGACGGTGCCGGCCTTTCGATGTGTACTCATGTTCGCCTTGGGTAAATCGACGTGCCGTGGTGGGGATGCCGAATTGTAGCAAGAATCATGGGGTTCCCATCAAAAGCGCATAGGTGTCCCATGCAACAACGCACAGAATTATCGCCGCCCCTTCGTGAGTGGATTGATCACGGACAGATCGGGAAATCGCGAGAAGTCGCGGTCAGCCGACCAGAGCACGCGAACTCCGTGATAACGGCAAAGAGCCGCAATCCGGGCGTCATGCACGACCGCGCCCTGCAGGAGGGCGGGTCGGGCGACGCGCTCAAGGGTCCGCAAATAGCCTTCTCCCTCGGCCAGGAAACCGCCGGAAAGACTTTCGAAAAGCCGCCGCAACGCGTCCAAGGCTACTTCCATCGGTGTTGGTTCCTTGAAAATCCTCGGATTCGAGACGACTGCGAGAAATTCGTGAGCGCACGGCCAAGGAACCGAAACGGGTTCAACTCCTGCCACAGCGTCGCCCAGCACTTCCCGGGCGCGCTCGTGGAAGGGCATTTCCGGACGATGCGCGTAGACAAGCAGGTTTGTGTCAATCGCAATCACGCACCACGCTCGCGGTAGATTTCATCGCGGATTCGATTCCAGGGCGCGCCTTGAAACTCGGGGGTCAGTCCGTCGCCTCCGTAGCTCGGAAAATCCAGCTTCCGGCGCGTCGAATTGCGCCGGGCTTCGAGGCTGCGCTGCAGCCCTTCTTCGACCAGTCCGCGAAGCGTGCCGCCCTCCCTCCGCGCCACGCTTCGAACCTGCTCAAGCAATTCGTCGGCAAGTTCTATAGTCGTTTTCATATGGGTTGCCCGTACTACAGATATGGCACTACCGTACCACTGGGGTTCGCGAAAGACAAGTATGCATGCGGGGAGTTGGATTGCGCCGTCGCGGTCGAGCGTGTCTTTGTCGGCGGGGCATCACCAGCATCACCGGCGTCGGCGGCGTTTCCGGCGGGTTTTGGGCCGCGCGGACAGTTGTTCGAGCATGTGGGTTCGCTGGTCTTCGTCGACGTCCTGGAAGGTCGTCCACCACTCGCCCATGCCGCCGCAATCTTCGCCGCTCTGCTCGCGCAGGAGCAGGAAGTCATAGCCTGCGCGGAATCGCTGATGTTCGAAGCAGAAGTTCACACTGCGGCGGTCCTTGCGCTCGAGGCGGATTTGCAGTTCCCAGATTTCCTTGCTGACGTTGCTGATCCGGCGCGGAATCGTCGTATGTTGCGATTGTTCGAGCACGACCTGCTCGGCGCATTCGCGCAGTTGCATGAGATGGGGGCTGCCTTCCAGCCGGCCGAGCCGTCGTTGCAGCGGCGGCCAGAGCAGGGCGGCGAGCAGAAAGCCCGGAGTGACGCCGAGCCCCCTGGCGATCCGGTCGTCGCTGTTGCGCAAGGCGAGCCCGACGAGCCGGTCGGCGGGGTCCATGGCTTCGTCTCCGTCGACGAAGCCGTGGCTGAAAAGCGCCCGGTCGATGCCGTAGTCCCTGAGCATCCGGAAGGTTTCGGCGGCGTGGCCGCCGCAAAGCAATTTCAGCAATTCGTCGAACAGCCGGGGGGAGGACGCCGATTCGAGCAGAGGGAAAAGTTCCCGGATCGGCGCTTCGGTTGCGCTGTCCATACTGAATTCGAGCTTGGCGGCGAAACGGATGGCGCGCAACATGCGCACGGGGTCTTCGCGATAGCGCTCGCCCGCATCGCCGATGATGCGCAGGCGGCGCTCGCGCAGATCGCGCAGGCCATCGTGAAAATCGAGCACGACGAATCCATCGGTCGAGTAATACAGCGCGTTGACGGTGAAGTCGCGCCGGCCGGCGTCCTCGTCGATATCGCCGTAGACATTGTCGATGAGGGTCATGCCGCTGTGGGAATGGGCTGAGTCGAGTTGCCGCGACTGTTCCCGGGTGGGGGCCTGGCGGAAACGGTTTTCCTGATCGTGGTGTCCGCGGAAGGTGGTGACTTCGATGATTTCACGGCCAAAACGCACATGGACGATGCGGAAGCGGCGGCCGATGATGCGCGAGCGGCGGAAGATCCGCCGCACCTGCTCGGGACGCGCGTCTGTGGCCACGTCAAAATCCTTGGGATGCAGGCCGAGCAGCAGGTCCCGGACGCAGCCTCCCACCACATACGCGGCATGGCCCGCCCGCCGCAGTCCCTTGAGCACTTCCAGCGCGGCATCGGAGATGTCATCGCTGGAGATGCCGTGTTCCGTGTGGGGAATGACTGTGGCTTGTTCGAGTCCCGGCAGCATGTTTGTGAGGATTACCCGGCCCCGGATTGCCTTTTTTTTCTGGGAATGTCATATCGCTGGCGACGTTCCCAGAGGCACTTGCGGCTGATGCCGAGTTGCCGGGCGAGTTCGGTTTCCGTCATGGAATCCTGATGTTCGCGAACGAAATGGCAGAAGTAGTCTTCCAGTGACAAGCCCGGGCTGGCTTCCGCGGCCGCGGCGGCGCCATTGCCGGCTCCATTGCGCGCACCGTTGCCCGGCTCGCGCCAGACCGGAGTTTCCACCGAAAGCAGTTCCTCGCCGATACTTTCCCCCTCGCAGAGCACCACGGCCTTTTCGATGGCGTTTGCGAGTTCGCGCACATTGCCGGGCCATTGGTGGGCCGCAATGGCGCGCTCGGCGCCGTCGCTGAACCGCAGCGCCGGCGACTTCAGCCGCTCGCAGGTGTCGCTGAGAATCCGCCTGGCGAGTTCTCCGATGTCCTCGCCCCGCTCGCGAAGCGGCGGCAGGTGCAGGCTGATCACATTGATCCGGTAGTAGAGGTCTTCGCGAAACCTGCCCTGGGCCACAAGTTGTTCGAGGTTGCGCTGGGTGGCCGCAATCAGCCGCATGTCCGCGGTGCGGGCATTCACGGCGCCAATCCTGCGCACCTCGCCATCCTGCAGGACCCGCACGAGGCGCCCCTGGACCGCAATGGGCAATTCGCCGATTTCATCGAGAAACAGGGTTCCGCCGTCCGCCGCCTCCACCAGACCGGCGCGGGTTTCGCCCGCCCCGGCAAAGGCGCCTTTCTCGTGGCCGAACAATTGCGTTTCGATCAGGTTTTCCGGGATGGCCATGCAGTTGACCGCCACCAGGGGGCGGCCGCGGCCGCTGAGTTCGTGAATCGCCCGGGCCACGAGTTCCTTGCCGGTGCCCGATTCGCCCTGGATCAGCACCGGCGAACCGGCGCCGGCCACCCGGCGCATGCGGCGAAACAGCTCCCGCATTTCCGGGCAGCGCCCCGCCATTCCCGGAAAGGGCGCGTCGTCGGCGCTGTCCGCGGCAATCCTGCGGCCGTGTTCCGCCACGATCTTGTCCAGCGAACTGAGCAGTTCACCGTGATCGAAAGGCTTGGCGATATAGTCCACTGCGCCGAGTTTCACGGAGTCGATGGCGGAGCGGATGCTGGAATACGCGGTCATGATCAGCACCGGCGCCGAACTGATCCGGATCAGGTCGGTTCCCGGCGCGCCGGGAAGCTTCAGGTCGCTGATGATGATGTCGAACTTGTTGACATTGAATCGGTCCAGCGACTCCTTCACCGAGGCCGCCTCGCTGACGCGATAGCTGTGCCTTTCGAGCAAACGCCTCAGTGTGCCGCGAATGACCGCTTCGTCTTCCACGACCAGAACTTCGCGTTCCGCGCGCATATCCGATTCTCACTGGCGTTTGGGAGCCCGCTCCGGGCGCAGGGCCCTAGGGCGGGGGAAATTGCAATACGACGCGAGTGCCGCTGCCTTGCTCCCGATCTGTCGGGCTGATTATAGCAATTTCGCCCTTGAAGTCTTCCACCGTGCCATACACCAGTGACAGGCCGAGCCCGGTGCCCGCTCCCGGTTCCTTGGTGGTATAGAAGGGCTCGAAGACATGCTCGCGAATCTCCGGCGGGATGCCGCCGCCCTTGTCCTCCACGGCAAGCTCGACGCCCTGCCCGTTTCTGTGGCAGGTCACCCGCACTTCGGCGCCCGCCTCGCTGGCGTCCCGGGCATTGCTGATCAGATTCACCAGAGCCTGCAGCAGCCGCTGGGAATCCCCGTGGATGGCGGTGTCCCGGTCGCCGTCAAGCACTATCTTCACCTCCCTGGCCTGCTTGTCCAGGGAAATGAGCGCCCTGGCTTCCTCCATGCAGTCATAGACGCTCACCGTTTCCAGCCGGGCGGAGGCGGAGCGCTCGCCGAAATGGGCAAAATTCATCAGCGACTGCAAAATCCGCGAAGTGCGGCCGGTCTGCTCGACGATCTGGTTCGCCAGGCCGCGCAGTTCCTTTTCGTCGTATTCGTCGCGAATGGTCTGGGCGAGACAGGCGATGCCGGTGATGGGATTGCCGATCTCATGGGCGACGCCGGCGGCAAGCTGGCCGATGGAGGCAAGCCGGGAACTATGGGCGAGGCCGGCTTCGAGGTCCTCGGTTTCGGTGATGTCGTCGATCAGGATGACGGTTCCCTCATGCCGCCCATCGGTTTCCAGGGCTTCGTCGATGGCGGCCTTGTGCAGATTCACCGTGTGCCGCCTGCCGTCGAGTTCGAAGCTTTCCTTGGGCAGGTGGTCGGCCTCGCCGCTGACGAAATCCTCAAGCAGTCCGCGCCAGGGTGGATTGAGTTCGGCGATGGTCAGGCCGATGACTTCCCCCGGAGTAATGCCGGTCAGGGCCTGCAGCGCCCGGTTCCACATGACGATTTCCCGGTCGGCATTGATGGAACAGACGCCGAGCGGCAATTCGAGCAGCACCTGGCGGTGATAGCGGCGCAGGCTGTCGAGTTCCGCCGCCAGGCCGGAAAGATTGCTGCGGAATGCGTCGATGCGGTATTCGATTGCGGGTACGTCGGCGCGGCCCTGGTCCCCGCCCGTGCTGAAGGGCAGGTAGCGGTCGGTCAGGTCCTGGGCGATGCTCGGGCCCATCATGCCGGACAGATTCCCTCCCAGGCGGTAGCGCAGCAGGCGCATGGCGAAAGGGCGCCGGTCGTCCATCTTCAGGTCGGCGTCATCCAGCGCCCGGCGCACTTCGCGCTCCGCCACTTCCGCGCCCAGCGGTTTGCTGAGGGCTTTGATGAAATCCGCGGGGGATTTCGCCACCAGGCCTCCCCGGGTCCCGCGCTTTACCGAATCCAGCGAACAGACCACAGCGGCGTGGCGTTCGGCGTCTGTGGTCTTGCTTCGCAGGGAAACCAGGCTGAACAGGGCGGCGTTGACCACCAGGGAGAGCGCCGCCGCTTCGCTCCAGGGCACGGATTCCAGCGACAGCGAACCGGCGTCGCGAAACACCGGCAGGCCAAAAAACCAGAACCACACCACCGCCCCGCCGGCGAGCCCGGCGAAAAACCCCCGGGCATTGCCCCGCCGCCAATAAAGAATGGACACGGTTCCCGGCAGAAATTGCAGGCAGGCGGCAAGCACCAGCACCAGAATGTAGTCGAGGCTGATCGGCTCTGCCGGGATGATATGGAACCCGAATCCGGCCCAGATGACAGCGGCAAGCAGCAGGCGCCGCCGCTGCAGCAGCCAGCGGTAGATGTCATCGCCGGCGGCGGGTTGCCGCAATGGGAGGATCAGGTGGTTCAGGCACATGTTCGCCAGCGCCAGCGAAATCACGATGATCAGTCCGCTGGCGGCGGACAGCCCGCCGAGATAGGCCAACAGGCTGAGCCATGGCGCGTCCCAGGCGTGGCCGATGGCCACCGGAAAATACTCAACCGGAATTTCGGTTCCGGACTCGATTCCCGCCCAGAGTATGGGCAATACCGGCAGGCTCATGAGCAGAAAGTACAGGGGCAGGCGCCAACTCGCGTAGTGCAGGGTTTGCGGGTTGTGATTGGGATTGAAAGTGGCGTGGAACATGTGGGGCATGGCTACGGCGGCGGTGAAGAAGAGCAGCATCAGCAGATGGAAGGATCCGATAAAGCCGCCGGCGTCCAGGCTGTCGAGAAGTTCGGGCCGGTCCTGCAGCCATTCCTGCATGGGGCCAAGGCCGCCGAAACCCGCGTTGATGGCGAACACTCCCACGGCAAGCAGGGCGATGAGTTTCACCAGCGACTCGAAAGCGATGGCCATGACCAGCCCTTCGTGCTGGTTTCCGCCGCCCCGGCGGGAGGCGCCGAACAGAATCGCGAACAGGGTAATGATCAGGCAGAAAAGGCTCGCCACCAGCAGGTAGGGTGCCTCGGGCGAGAGAATCAGGGCGGTTTCCGCCACGGCGCGAATCTGCATGGCGATCAGCGGCGATGCCGCCACCAGGGTGAACAGCGTAACCAGGGTTCCCGCCCAGCGCGAGCGATAGCGGAATGCGAACAGGTCCGCCAGGGAACTGAGCTGGTGGGTTCTGGTCAGGTCCAGCAGCGGGCGCAGCAACAGCGGCGCGAACATGAAAGCGAGCGAAATTCCGAAATAGCTGGCTAGATAGCCATAGCCGTGGCGCATGGCGATACCCACCGAGGCGTAGTACGCCCAGACGCTGGCGAAGACACCCAGGGACAGCGTATGGGTCAATGGGTGCAGGACGATTTTCCGGGGAATCCAGTGGCGGTCGCTGGCCCAGGCGATGCCGAACAGCAAGAGCAGATAGCCGCAACCCGAAACGGCGAGGGTGGTCAGTTCAAAATTCATCGCTTTCGCGTTCGCGGCTGGTCAGGGCGACTGCCGCGATGGCTGCAAGCGCCGCCAGATGGGGCCGGTACCAGGCCGCGCCGGCCTGGGCGATCCAGTCAACGCTGAGCAGGAACAGCAGGTACAGCACCGCCATCAGGATCAGCATGGAACGGGAAAGGTACATGCGGATTACTCGAAGCGACTGGCGGGAATTCCGTGCCGGGCTGGAATCCGCAGTATATCCCAATTGGCCACAGCCCAATCGAGCACTTCCCCCGGGCCGGCAAGCTCTGTTGGTGGGCTGTGTCGCAGGAATTCCAGTGCGATTCGCAGCAGGGGTTCCGGCGCGCTGGCGTCCACCGGCGCGGCAAAGTGCTGCTTGCTCAGCTTCCTGCCCTGTGCATTGAGCAGCACCGGGAAATGGGCGTATCGCGGGGCGGGATAGCCGAGCAGCGCCTGCAGATAAAGCTGGCGCGGGGTGGAATCGAGCAGGTCGACTCCGCGCACAACCTGGTTGACCTGCTGCATGGCGTCATCCGCCACCACCGCGAGCTGGTAGGCGAACAGCCCGTCCCTGCGGCGCAACACGAAATCGCCCACGGCGCTTTCCAGTTCCTGCTCGAACCAGCCCTGGATGCGGTCATCCATGCCGAATACGCCGGGCCGGGTGCGCAGCCGCATGGCGGCATCGCCTCCGGGCGGCAACCCGCGCCCGCGGCAATGGCCATCGTACACCGAGCCCAGGGCCCGCACCCGGGCCCGGCTGCAATCGCAGGCGAAGCAATGCCCCGCTTCCCGCAATTCTTGCAGGATTGCGGCATAGGCCTCCAGCCGGGTGCTCTGGTACAGCACCGGGCCGTCCCAGCGCAGGCCCAGCCCGTCCAGTTGCCGCAGGATAGTGTCGGCGGCGCCGGCGGGTTCCCTGGGCGGGTCCAGGTCTTCCATGCGCAGCAGCCAGGAGCCGTCCGCGGCCCGGGCGTCAAGATAGCTGGCCAGGGCGGCCACCAGTGAGCCAAGATGGAGCGGGCCGGTGGGAGAGGGGGCGAATCGTCCGATGTACCGGCCCGGTGAGCGGGATTGCGCGTTCAGGCGCCGAATTGCTTCTCCCGGATTTCGTCGAGGGTCTTGCAGTCGATGCATTTGTTGGCCGTGGGTCTGGCTTCGAGGCGGCGGATGCCGATTTCGATACCGCAGGATTCGCAATAACCGTAATCGTCCTGGGCGATGGCCTCGATGGTATTGTCGATTTTCTTGATCAGCTTGCGCTCCCGGTCCCTGGTGCGCAGTTCGAGGCTGAACTCCTCTTCCTGCGTCGCCCGGTCCACCGGGTCGGGATAATTGGCCGCCTCGTCCTGCATGTGATGCACCGTGCGATCCACTTCCTGCATCAATTGGTCGCGCCAGTCGAGCAGAATGCCGCGGAAATGCGCACGCTGCTTCTCGTTCATGTACGCCTCGTCGGGTTCCGGCTGATACGGCGTGAAGTTCTTCAGCACGGGTTGGGATTGAAAGCCTGCGCTGTCTGGCATGGTCTAAGCCTCGCTCTTGCCTGTCCTGCACTGACCGGACGACGGTATTGTCCAACTCCGGGGGCGCCTGGCCCGGAAAAGCAGGCTAACCTACCAGAATCGAATTGCCTGTGCCACAGGAATGTATAATCCGCAGTTTCCCGCGACAGGGACAAAGACTCACAGGAAGAACAGGAAGCCCACAGGATGAACATGCACCAGAGGACGCGCAGGAAAGCCGGGATGGACAGCAGCGCGAATCACCGTCATGGCGCGACACGACTTCAGGGCGTGAACCCGTTCCGGGTGATGCTGGTTTTCAACCGCGCCGCGGAACTGGAAAGACAGGGCCGCAAGATCGTACATATGGAAGCCGGCGAGCCGGACTTCGCCACCGCCGGAACTATTCGCGAGGCCGCCAAGCGCGCCCTGGACGCCGGCCTGACCCAATACACCCAGGCGCCGGGCATTCCCGAATTGCGCGACGCCCTGGTGGACCATTACCGCGAACGGCATGGACTCGAACTGCCCAGGGAACGGATTCTGATCACCCTCGGCGCCAGCGGCGGCCTGGCGATTCTGTCCAACCTGCTGCTGCGGCCCGGCGCCGGCGTGCTGCTGACCGATCCTTCGTATCCCTGCTACCGCAACCTCGTGCGGCTCGCCGGGGCGGATGCGCAATTGATGCCGATCGGCGTGGAGGAAGATTTTCAACCTTCGGTGGCCTTGCTGGAAAGGCATCGCCGGGACCACACCGCGGGCCTTTGGCTCGCTTCCCCCGGCAATCCCACCGGCGCCGTCATTCCCCGGCGGCAGTTGCGGGATATCAGCGACTGGGCCGATGCCGCGGGCGCCCACCTGCTGCTCGACGAGACCTACCATGGCCTGCATTATGTGAAAGACATGCCCAGTATTCTGGAAATAAATCCGGGCGCCTTTGTGGTCAACAGTTTCTCCAAGTACTTTGGCATGACGGGATGGCGGCTTGGCTGGATCGTGGTCCCCGAGGATCAGGTGGAGGCCGCCAATATTCTCGCCCAGAATCTGTTCATATCGCCTTCCAGCTTCGCCCAGCACGCCGCGCTGGAGGCGTTTGCGCCCGCGTCCCGGGAAATCTTCGAGCAGCGCCGGGCGGCGTTTCGCGAGCGCCGGGATTATCTCGCCGCCGAGCTTTCCGCACTCGGCATGTTGCTGCCCCGGGAAATCCAGGGCGCCTTTTACGCCTATGCCAACATCTCGGCTTTCAGCCGCGACAGCGAGGCGTTTTGCACGCGGATGCTGGAAGAGCATGGCGTGGCAATGACGCCGGGAACCGATTTCGGCGAAATCAACGGCAATGAATACGTGCGGATGGCGTTTACCACGGGCATGGAAGACTTGAAACTCGGCGTGGAACGGCTTCGAAGGGCGCTTGGATGATTGAATGTTATCGCAAGCTGCCCGTTCGCTTTCCGTCGGCGGCCGAATGCTTTCCCGGCTGGCGCCGGGCCCCTTTCGACCGCCGACGCGCTCACTGCGGTGTTCAATGAACTATCCTGGCGTCTTGGAGCAGGGGATACTGGTTCGGCGTTACAAGCGGTTTCTGGCGGATGTGAAAACGCCCGGGGGAGAGGTGTTGACGGTGCATTGCCCGAATACCGGGTCGATGCGGAATTGCTGCGCGCCGGGGAGCCGGGTCTGGTATACGGATTCCGGCAATCCCGGCCGCAAGTATCCCCATACCTGGCAAATCGTCGAAGTGGACCGCCGCCACCTGGTGGGGATCAATACCAATATGGCCAATCCACTGGTGGAGGAAGCCATTGGCAATGGCCTGGTGGATTCGCTGGCCGGGCATGACGGATTCAAGCGCGAGGCGGCTTATCTGTCCGGCGCCGGACGCGCGGACTTCCTGGTCAGTCTGGCGGGCCAGACGTGCCATGTGGAAGTCAAGAACGTCAGCCTCGCCGAAGACGCGGGCGTGGGGCTGTTTCCCGATGCGGTCACCACACGGGGACAGCGTCATTTGCGCGAACTTGCGGCGTTGCGCCGCGCGGGACTTCGCGGCATGGTGATTTTTTGCGTGGCCCATAGTGGCGTGACCGAGGTTCGCCCCGCGGACGCCATCGACCCGCGCTTTGGCGAGTTGCTGCGCGAGGCCGCCGCGGTCGGCGTGGAACTGCATGCCTTCGGCGCAAGCTATGACCTTGGCGCGGGAACCGTACAGCTTGACCGGGAAATTCCCGTGCGTCTGTGAATGCACCCGCTTGTGTCGGGGGCTCCTGCTTGCGATTCCGCGACTCCGCTTCGCTCCGCGCGGAATGACGGAAAAGGGGGGCTTCGTATTGCGCGGAATCTCCCCGGGTCGGCCTCCGGCTAGCCGGTGGCCTCCGCAATCCGGGCCGGGTCCACGCTCACCATCCCGTCGATGATCTTGAAGGGTACGGCGAACAGGTGCTGCCCATGGCACGGCCCCGCGAGGCAAAGGCCGTCCTCGATGCGGAACAGGGCGCCGTGGGTGACGCACTGGATCAGGGCGCCGTCCGGGTCGAGAAACTTGTCCTCTTCCCAGTTCAGCGGCGTGCCGAGATGTGGGCAGGAGTTGCGGTACAGGTAGAGCCGGCCATCCTTGCGCACGAGGAAAAACTGCTCCCGGTCGAGTTCGACTTCCCTGCAGAAGCCTTCGGCCACTTCATCGGCGGCGATCAGGCTGATCATGGCCGGCAACGGTCCAGCGCCTGGTTGAAATCCCCGATCAGGTCGGTCCGGTCCTCGATGCCGATGGAAAAGCGCAGCATCGACTCGCCGATGCCCATGGCCTCGCGCCGCTCGTGGCCCATTTCAAAATAGATCGTATGGGCCACGGGGATGCCGAGACTGCGGTTGTCGCCGAGATTGCTCGAGGACAGCACGATTTCCAGGCTGTCGAGAAAATCGAAACAGTCGATGCCCGGCGCGAGATCGATACTGAACACCGCGCCGAAAGCGCCGAACAGCTTGCCGGCGCGCTGGTGCTGGGGGTGGTCCGGCAGGCCCGGATAGTACACCTTCGCCACCGCCGGGTGCGCCGCGCACAGCCCGGCCAGCGCCATGGCGTTGGCGCAGGCCCGGTCCATCCGCAGCGGCAGGGTTTCCGAGCCCACCGCGAGCGTATGGGCGGCTTCCGGCGCCAGGGAAGCGCCCATGTCCCGCAGGCCTTTCTTGCGGATCTGCAGCAATCCCCATTCGCCGCTGTCGCCCTTGCGGTAGAGGTCGAGAATGTTGGGGAAGCCGCTCCAGTCAAAACAGCCGGTATCGGTGACCGCGCCGCCCAGGGCGTTGCCGTGGCCGCCGATGCACTTGGTCAGCGAGTTCACCACGAGGCCGGCGCCGGCGGCTTTCGGTCGGTACAGATGGGGCGATGTCATGGTGTTGTCCACCACATACAGCAGTCCATGCTCCCGGCACAGCGCGCCGATGCCTTCGAGGTCGGCGATCTGGGTTCCCGGATTGGCGATGGTTTCGACAAAAACCAGCCGGGTTTCGGGGCGGATTTTTGCCGCCACCGCGCCGGCGCTGGTGGCGTCGACAAAATCGACGGCAATGCCAAGCCGCTCCAGGTTGCGGAAAAAACTGTTGCTGTTGCCGAACAGGAAAGCGCTGGCAATCAGATGGTCGCCAGCCTTGAGCAGGGGCAGGGTCACCGCTGCGATGGCCGCCATGCCGGTGCTGAAGGCGATGCTGTCCCTGCCGTCTTCCATGGCGCTGATCCGCTGCTGCAGCGCGGCGACCGTGGGGTTCGCCTGACGCCCATAGGCATAGCCCTGGCGTTTGCCCTGAAAGACTTCGGCAAGCTCCCGGGCGTCATCGTAGGCATAGGCCACCGACGGATGCACCGGTTTGTGCAGCACGCCGTGTTCCGGGCCGCCCGCGCGGTCCGAATGCAGATTGCGGGTGGTAAAGCCTTTGGATGGCATGGCAGGGAATCCCGCGGCGGGCGGAGCCGCCTACAAACCGGCGAAAGCGCGGCTGGATTCTATCAGAAGCTGTATTTCAGCGACTCGCCGGCGGTAGGCGAGGCTGCCGGTGTCCCGGTACAGCTCGCTGAAATCTTCCTGGGTCAAGCCGTCCCGGTTGTTGCCCACCGCGGGCATGTAATCGGAATCCGATCGCAACTCGCTCATGCGGCGCTGCAATTCCAGGGCGCTTTCCCGGTCCCGGGTGGCGAGCCGGGCGAGGGTGACTCCGGTGCTGTTGGCGGTAAGATCGGAAAAACTGAAGCCGGACCGGTGCCTGGCGTCATAGGATTCCTTGGCGGTTGACAACATCGTCGCCAGCTCCGGGCCGAGGGCAACCGTAATCGCCGCGATCGAAGTCAGATGCTGGGCCAGATCCTGCCGCCGCAACAGGCGCACTTCAACGAACTGCGCCGCTGGCGCGGCGCCGGCGGCTTCCATCCCCACCAGCCGGGCGATGTCCTCGCCGTTCACATAGACCGCCAGGGTTTGCAGCAGGGCCTGGTTTTCCGCAATGGGGTCGCTGCCCGCGGCGGATTTGCGCCGGGCTTCCCCGAACAGCGGCGCCAGCAGTCGGCTCAGGGGAATCGCCCGCTCGTCCGGCGGAATATCCCGGGCCACCTCGCCGATGACGGAGTAATACTCGACAATGCGCTGGCGGTCGGATTCCGACAGGAGCCATTGCCGCGCCTGATCGCCGGCCCGGGACAGCAGTTCCGGGTCCCAGTGCAACTGGATGCGGATTTCATCGGAAGCCAGGCTGAGTTCATTCACATTGGCCAGCAGGCGGGCCGCTTCGGCTTGCAGGGGTTCTTCCGAAGCCAGCGCCTCGCCCTGGCTCGGCGCCAGCCAGCCAATCAGCATGCGGGGGATGGGCAGGTAGCCCAGGCGCAGGCCGCCCAGCGCGGGCCGCCCCTGGTCGATGATGATTTCGCCGCGCAGATTCATGTAGCTGGGCACGGCAGTCCCCAGAGAGCGGCTGACTTCGAATCCCAGGGCGTCCTCGCGCAAATCCACCCGGGCCGCCCAGGCCGGGCTCAGGCGCGACAGGGACAGCAGATGGCGCCCGAGCAGATTCAGCTCCTCCTGATTCCAGCGCAATTCGTGAAGTCCCGCCACGCCGGGGTCCGCGGGTACGCTGTCAAGCAACAGACCTTCGATCCGAACCGCCTCGGCCCGGCTCAACTGCGGGCGCGTCTCCACCAACGGGGTGAATTGCAGGCAAAGCAACACCGGCGCCGCAAGCACGCCGAGCGCCGACAGCCAGAACCAGATGCGAGGCCATCCTGCCCTGCGCTCCGACGTGTGAAAAAGATTTCGCCTTGTGTGTTGCCCCATGGGTCCACCACGCCAGACATTGCCACGAATTGAATCAGATGCGCTCCCGTTGCGTCAATTCCCGGCATACCTCCGACGCCATCCTGCGACTACGCGCGGAATGAAGGGAAAAGGGGATACGCGGAATGACGGTAAGGGCTATAATGTCGGCACAGTCTCAAGCGGGCGCTTGATTGCACTCATGACAAACGGTTTCTCCCTGGTGTTCGAATTGCGGCGGCATGTCCCGGTCGCATTGCTTGCCTTGCTGCTTGCGGCCTGCGCGTCGACTTCCGAAAGCCCCGCCGAAACCGCCCCCGAGGCTTCCGCGGCCACCGAAGAAGAGCAGTTGCGTCGGCAGCAGGCCGCCGAAGCCGCGGCCCGGGCACGGCGAATCGCCGAGGCCGAACGGCAGCGTCAGGAGGAACTCCAGCGCCAGGCCGAACTGGCCGGGCAACGCGCCGAAGCCGAGCGGGAAGCGGCGGAAGCGCGCCAGCGAGCCGCGGAGCGGGAGCGGCTTGCGCAGGAACAACTCGCCCTTGAGCGGGAGCGGCAGGAACAGGAGAGGCTGGCGGCCATCGCCGCCGAGCGCGAGGAGAAACTTGCCCGCATCGAGGCGCTCGAAACCCGCATCAATGAATTGCAGGCCCAGGTTGTGGCCGGCGACGCCCAAAACGACGCCCTGCGCGAGGCGGTGCTCGTTTCCGAACAACTGCTTGCCCTGCTCACCGAAGAACAGGCCCGCTACGAGGAAGACAATCTCGACGCCGCCGGCAACCTGATCGACCCGCCCGCAACCGACGCCATCGCCGAACTCGAAGCCCGCCGCAACGGCCTACTCGAGCAAATCAACGCCTGCTGAAGTCGCTTCTTCCTGTCATTCGCGCGCTTCTTTTGCCAGCGCTCTTGTGATAAAGTGCGCGGCTTTGAGCGCCAACCGGGGAGAACCTTTCGCATGGCTTCGCAACTCACCATCGTGGTGACCACATTGCTGTCCCTGATGGGACTCGGGATCGCCTGGTACTACATGAAAAAGGTAGTCAGCATCCCATTGGATCTGGACCTGAATGAAGAAGACAGCAAGCGGCTGAAGTTCATTCATGGCGCCATCGCCAGCGGCGCCATGGCTTTCCTGAAACAGGAATACCGCGTCCTGACCATTTTCATGGTGGCCTTTGCGCTGGTCATCGCGGTTCTCATCGACGACACCCATACCCCCGGCTACCGCGAAGGCATCTACACCGCCATCGCGTTTCTGTTCGGCGCGGCGATTTCCATCGCCTCGGGCTACATCGGCATGAAAGTCGCCACCCAGGGCAATGCGCGCACCACGGTTTCCGCCAGAAAGGACATTTCCAGCGCTTTCGATGTGGCCATCGATTCCGGGGCGGTGATGGGCTTTGCCCTGGTGGGTCTGGCGACGCTGGGGCTGGTGGTGATCTATGTGGTCATGTCCATGCTGATGTCGGGGCTGGGGCCGGACAATAACCACATCCTGATGGAAGTCATCGCCGGGTTCGGGCTCGGCGGCTCCACCATCGCCCTTTTCGCCCGGGTCGGCGGCGGCATCTTCACCAAGGCCGCCGATGTGGGCGCCGATCTGGTGGGCAAGGTCGAAAAGGGCATCCCCGAGGATGACCCGCGCAATCCCGCGGTGATTGCCGACAACGTCGGCGACAATGTGGGCGATGTCGCCGGCATGGGTGCCGACCTGTTCGGCTCCTGTGCGGAAAGCACTTGCGCCGCCATGGTGATCAGCGCGGTGGTCTTCGCCATGGACCCCAACGCGCTGCTGTATCCCGTGCTGATCAGCGCCGTGGGCATTCCGGTGAGCTTCGTCACCAAGCTCGTCGTCGGCGTCGAGACCGAAGACGACGTGGCGCCGGCGCTGATGAAACTGCTGGTCATTTCCAGCGCGCTGATGGCGGCGATCATGTATTTCTTCACCCTGCTGCTGGTGCCCGAGTTTTTCACCCTCAATGGCGAGGAATACACCAACATGGGCGTGTACTGGTGTTTTCTGTCGGGGCTGGTGGCCGGCCTGGCGGTGGGCCTGCTGACGGGGTATTACACTTCCGAGAATTATGAACCGGTCAAGGATCTGGCCAAATCCTGCGAAACCGGCGTCGCCACCAATATCATCTTCGGTTTGGCGCTGGGCTATCGCAGCACGGTGCTTCCCTATCTCTGCATCGCGGTGAGCATTTTCGTTTCCTGGCAACTGGCCGGCATGTACGGCGTGGCCATTGCTTCCCTGGGCATGCTGGGCACGCTGGTCATCGCCCTGATGATCGACGCCTACGGCCCGGTGGCGGACAATGCCGGCGGCATCGCCGAGATGGTGGGCCTGCCGAAGGAAGTGCGCCGCCGCACCGATATTCTCGATTCCGCCGGCAACACCACCGCCGCCATCGGCAAGGGTTTCGCCATCGGCGCGGCGATCCTGACTTCCCTGGCGCTGTTCGCGGCATTCATCACCGCGGCGTCCAACCTGCGCGGCGAGCCCATCAGCATGAGCCTGCTCGATCCGCTGGTCTACACCTCCCTTTTCATCGGCGCGGTGCTGCCCTTCCTGTTCACCGCCATGACCATGAAATCCGTCGGCCGGGCGGCCTTTGACATGATCGCCGAGGTGCGCCGGCAGTTTCAGACGATTCCCGGCATCATGGAAGGCACCGGCCAGCCGGATTACGCCGAGTGCGTGGCGATTTCCACCAGGGCGGCATTGCGGGAAATGATCGCTCCCGGGGTTCTCATCATGGGAACGCCCCTGCTGGCGGGATTTTTGTTCGGCGTGGAAGCGGTGGCCGGAATCCTGGCCGGCTCCCTGGTGGCGGGCGGCGTGCTGGCGATCGCATCGTCCAACAGCGGCGGCGCCTGGGACAACGCCAAGAAGTTCATCGAGGCGGGCCATTTCGGCGGCAAGGGTTCAGAGCAGCACAAGGCCTCGGTGGTGGGGGATACCGTTGGCGACCCGCTGAAGGACACTTCGGGGCCTTCGTTGAATATTCTGATCAAGTTGTCGGCTATCCTTAGTCTGGTGTTTGCGCCTTTCTTCGTGAACTTCGGTGGGATTTTGTTGTAATTCAACGTGCGGCAAGCGATTCGAAGTGGTATAGCACCCATTCCCGGGTTTCGGTCGTGGCGCCGGTGGCGGCTTCCGAAATCCGGGTTTCCACATTCTGAACGCACTGGTAGATTCGGAAGGACTCGGTGTTCTCGATGATGAGGTTGCGCACCGAGGGATTGAGCGTGTAGTTGGAAATCTCCACGAGTCGCCAGTCGCCGGCCAGGGTATCGCTGACGCACTCGCTCTCGCCGAGCAGGTCGACATATTCCATTTCCCGCTCGGCATAGCCGCCCGCGGGCACATCGAGCCCAAGCCGCAATACCAGCGAGCCGCCGCCCGGCGCTTGCAGATCCACAAAATCGATGCTTTCAATCCGGACTTCGGTCGCCAGGGGATTGAACGCCACCACTCGCAGCAGATCCCGGTTGTTCGCCTGCCAGCTTGCCGAATAGAAAGCGAATTTGACGCCTTCCCCCGTCTGGCCCGCTGCTGTCGTTGAGCAAAGCAGCAGCGCCGCCATCAGGATCACATTGCGGAGCACGGCTACAAATTCACCACGGTGAGGTTTGGGAGTCGCAGGGTTTCGGCGGTTTCCCGGGAGGTGATGATGCCGTGGCTGGCGGTTTCCGGGTGGAAGTAGCGTTCGGTTACGGCTTGCAGGTCCGCCACTGTGGTTGCCAGCACGCGTTGGCGGAAGGCGAGCCTTTGTTCGAGATTGCGGCCGAAGAGGTGGTTGTAGAAGGCGGTCTTGGCTTCGCCGGCGGGGGAGGAAGGCTTGTCCATGGCGGCGATGACGCCGAGGATGGCCTCTTCGAGCTGGCGGTTCTGGTGCCTGCCCTGCAATACCCAGTCAAAGGCCCGGTCGAAATCCGCCAGGGTTTCGCCGAGGCGGGGGTCGCGGTAGGAGAAACAGCGGAATACCGCCGCGCCGGAGTGCTGGCCGGCGCCGCTGCCATAGGCGCCGCCCTGCTCGCGGACGGCGCGGTGCAGGAAGCCATTGTTGATGAAGCGGCCAAGCACGTGCAGCACGGGATTGTCCTCATGCCCCGATGGCGCGGTGGGCCAGGCCTTGGCGCAGAAGTTCACCGAGGTCGCCGTGGTCCAGGCTTCGCACACGTTTTCCCGCGTTTCCGGCAAGGCAAGGGATTTTCCGTCTGTGGTCGCGGCGGCGCGGTCTCCCCATACGGCTTCCAGATCGCCAAGCAATTGCTCGCGGTGTTCGTCTTCCGCGATCAGCAGGAACTGGCGTGCGCTGGCGCTGATGCCTTGATGCAATTCAGCGAAACGGGCAAGCAACCGGTCCTGGGCTTCGGCCTCGGAGATGTTGCGCGCAAGCTCCCGCAGGCGGCGGATGCTTTCCAGGCCGCTGGTCCGGTGTGAAAGCAGGGCGGCGGGGCTCATTCGGCTGCTCGCCAGGCTCATGGCGAGGCTGTGTCCCTGGGAGGTGATGCTGTTTTCCTTGCGCGCCTGTATCTGTTCGATCAGGTCCTTCAGGCGGCGGCCCTCGTCGAATCGCATTTCGTCTACTGTGGCGCGAAGCAATTCGGTCAACGCCCGGTGATTGCCGAGCAGGCATTTTGCCGACAGGCTGAACAGGGCATGATTCGACTGCACTTCGCCATAGCGCGGCCGGATGCTGCTGAATCCGCCGATGCCTCCGCAGATGCGGGACTGCCAGATCTGGACCTCGGCGTAATCCCTGGCGCCAATGCCGAATTCACCAAGACAGGCGGCGTACAGTTGCAGGCTGTCGAGCAATTCCCCATTCAGTTGCGGCAGCCGGTAGACCACCTGCTGGTAGGCAAGGCCATTGGCGCCCTGGGCGTAGTAGCTGACCGGGTCGCCCGTGGACAGGCGCAAATCCTGCCGCCGGGGTTCGCTGATCTGCGAAGGCACATCGTCAAGCCCGACCCGGGGCAGTACCTCCGGGTCGTCCTCCCGCATCTGCCTTTCCCTGAGGCGGCGTGATTGCTCAACAATCGCATTTTTTTCCCGCTCGCCGAGCCTGGACCGGATTGCGGCAAGCTGGCGGCTTTCCGCGGCGCTCTTGCGGGCGGCGAGTTCCGGGTCGGGCTTGAGGGTGAGGCTGACCCGGTGGGGATTGTCGAGCAGCAGGCTCCTGATGAGACCGGGAATGAAGTCCGGATCGGTTATTTGCCTTCGCAGCCGCGCAAGCACCGGGTCGAGATTGAGCATGGCCGCCGGGTCTCCGCGGTGAATCGCCGCGGGCAGTCCGGCGAGAATCAGTTGCAGGCCATAGGGATACGAGCCGCCGGTAATCTCCCGCTGGTCGAGTTCGAGCTGGTGCAGCGCGGCTTCCACCTGTTCGCCCGGTATGCCTTCCCGGGCGACTTTTTCGAGCACGCCGAGAATCAGCGCTTCCACGGCATCGGTGGCATCTGTCGCGCAGCCTTCGAGGCCGGCCATGAAACTCATTTCGCGATGGGAGGATTCGAGCCCGCACAGCGGCGATGGCGAAGCGCCCAGTTCGCTTGATTCCAGCGCCTGGAGCAGGGGGCTGGCGCTATTGTCGAGCAGGACGCTGGAGAGCAACTGGGCCTGGAACTGCTGTTCCAGATCGCTGCTATGGCCAAGCAGCCAGCCGAGAACCACATGGGTCTTGCGATCATCAAGCTGCTCGCCTTCACAGAAATAGCGCTCTTCCACCCGCACCGGCGAGAGATGGCGCGCCTCGTCGGGAATCTCCACCGCCGTCTCCAGCGGCTCGAACCGGTTCAGGGCGAGCGATTCAAAGTTTGCCTGATGCTCGCTGGCGGAAATATCGCCAAAAGTCATGAATACCGAATTGCCCGGGTGGTAATGCCGGCGGTGGAAGTCCAGCAATTGTTGGTAGCCGAGCTTGGGAATCTCGCCCGGCTCTCCGCCGCTGTTGAAATGATAGGTGGTTTCCGGAAACAGGTAGCGGCACATGGTATGCCACAGCACGCTCACCGGCGAACTCATGGCGCCTTTCATCTCGTTGTAGACCACGCCCTTGAACCGCAGTTCGGCGCCGGGGTCATCGGCCTCGGCAAACTCCAGCCGGTGCCCTTCCTGGGCGAAATCCAGTTCGTTCAGATTCGGGAAAAACACGGCGTCCATATACACGTGCAGAAGGTTGTCGAAATCTTTCCTGTTCTTGCTGGCGAAGGGATACGCGGTCCAGTCGCTGCTGGTGAAAGCATTCATGAAAGTATTCAGCGAGCGCCGGGTCATCATGAAGAACGGGTCCCGCACGGGAAAGCGGGCGCTGCCGCAGAGGCTGGTGTGTTCGAGTATGTGGGCAACGCCGGTGGAGTCCATGGGCGCCGTGCGCAGGGCGACGAGGAACACGTTCTCCGGACTGTCGCTGTCGAGATGATAGTGCAGGGCGCCGGTGCCGCGGTGCCGGTATTCCTCCACGCTGATGTTCAGCGAGGCGACGGGGTGGCTGCGGCGCCAGTCGAAGGCGGGATGCGCCCCGGAGCTGGCGTCATCGATGGAAAGTTGGGCGCTGGTCTCGGTCATGGCGTACTCATTGTTTGTGATGATTCGTTGGCGGATGCATGTCAGGTGGAAATTCCAGGCTGATTCGGCCAAGCCTGGCGCTGCGAAAGTCCTGCAGCAGGATGCTTGCGGCCCGCTCCAGGTCTGCCGCCCCGCCTTTCCGGCGGGCGCCGCGAGCGTGGGCAATCCTATCAAATACCGCTTCCGCTGTATTGTCGGCGGCAGTGATTCCATAGCGTTGCTCCAGCGCATGGCGATGCCCGGCAAGCAGGCGGTCCGCCAGAAAGGCGCCAATCTCGCTGGTGTCGATGGCTGCCGCTCCGATACTGCCAACGCTCGCCATGAGCAGGGCCGCGCGCTGGTCTTCCAGCCTCGGCCGCAACATGCCGGGGGTATCCACCAGGGTCCAGTCTGGATGGTAAGCCGCGGTCTGCTGCCGGCGGGTAATCGCCGGCGTATTGCCGGTCCGGGCGAGTTTGCGACCCGCCAGCAGATTCAACAGCGAGGACTTGCCCACATTGGGGATACCGATAATGGCGATTTTGCCTGAAACGGCGGGGCTCCCTGAAAAATCGGAGTTACCCCTCCGGGCGATGACTTGAACCCCGCCCCGCGCATTTTCCGCCAGGCGCCGGATATGGCCGTTCAGCCGCGTGGAATCCAGTGGGGTATCGCGGCCACTCGCCAGGCAGGCGTTGCCGCCGTCCGCGGCATAGTGTGATAACCAGGCGTTGGTGGTTTCCGGATCGGCGAGATCGCATTTGTTGAGAATGCGGACCACCGGCAACTCTGCCCGCATGTGGCGCAACAGAGGATTGGAACTCGCCTCGGGAATGCGGGCGTCGAGCACTTCCATGGCGAGTCCGGCCCCGCGCAACAGCGCCCCAAGCTCCTTGCGCGCCTTGTGCATATGGCCGGGATACCAGGAAATCGCCACGGTGAAGTCTCTCACTCGTCATTCCGCGCGCAGCGAAGCGCGGTCGCGGAATCTCATGCAGTCTGCGGGAACGCACACGTCAAGCCTGATTCGCTAACCGGCACGGCGTAAAGTACCGAACAGGGCTGCCGATACGCTACTTCCCGGTCATGAAATTCTGGCCCGGGTGCCCGGAACCGGCTCCCAGCCTGTCCCCGGGGCCGATTTTACAGTATAGTGCGCGCCCTTGATGCCATGAGCCAGTTGATGAGTGTCATGCCAAACGCAAGTTCCATCCAGGCAGTGCTGGAACAGAAAGCCCGGCGCGAGTTGGCGCCGGCGTTTCTGGAGATTGTGAACGAAAGCCACATGCACAGCGGGCCGGCCGGCGATTCGCACTTCCGGCTGACCGCTGTGGCCGAAAGATTCGCCGGCATGGGGCGAGTGCGGCGGCACCAGCTTTTGTACCGCCTGTTTGCCGATGAGCTCGCCGGCGGCGTCCACGCCCTCGCGCTCCATCTGTACACACCATGGGAGTGGCGGGAAAGAGGGCAAGACATTCCCCCATCCCCGGATTGCCGCGGCGGAAGCCGGGCCGCGGTTTGAGCGGGTGAGCAAGGCTGCGTCCCACTCACAGCGATGATCGAGAACTGATTGGACCATGGAAACCGTCAGAAAAAGCGAAGGCCTGACCGCATTCGTCGCCGAGCATCTGCTTGCGGCGGCGGCGGCGGTGGTTGCGGTATTTCTGGCGGCATCCGCGTTTTTCCCTGGCAACGGGGAAGTGATCACGGAAGAACCGCTTGTGGCGGCGCCGACGATTTCCCCGGAGCCGGCCCCGCAATCGGTTTTTCCCGACCTGACCCTGGCCAAAACCGTGGTGGAGAGGAAGGAGACTTTTCTCAACTACCTGCAGGACTATGTGGATGAGCAGAATCATCTCATTTCCCTGGATCGCCTGCGTCTGGTGGCCATCAGCGAAACCCTGCGCGGCGACGGCGCCCTGACCCGGGATTCCCGCGACTGGCTGCTGGAGCTGGCCGCGCGCTATGAAGTGGCGGAAGAAGATTTCATCGACCGCGGCGCCTGGCTCGATGAATTGCTGTTCCGGGTGGATGTGGTGCCCACTTCCCTGGTGCTGGCCCAGGCGGCCAATGAATCGGCCTGGGGCACTTCCCGGTTTACCCGGGAGGGAAACAATATTTTCGGCCAGTGGTGCTACACCCCCGGCTGCGGTATCGTCCCCCGGCAGCGGAGCCAGGGCGCAATCCACGAAGTGCGCAGTTTCACCACCATCCACGACGCCATATCAGCCTATTTCGTCAATCTCAACACCAACGAAAACTACCAGTTCTTCCGGGAATTGCGGCAAACCATGAAACTGCAGCAGCGGGAACTCGACCCGCTGGTCCTCGCCTTCGGCTTGAACCGCTACTCCCAGCGGGGCCGCAATTATGTTGACGAATTGCAAACCATCATCGTCCAGAACGACCTCACCGCAAGAGACGGGGACTATCTCGCCGTAATCGGCATGATTGATTGAAAAAACGGCCAACGCCAAAATGAGAATTGCCGGACCCCATTGGAAGCTGTTGCTTTGAATGCCGGTTTCGGATAGGGTAGAAAAATTCTGGAACCATCCACCATGGAGGTCCGCGTGAGCCTGAACATCAAGAACGATGAAACCTGCCTGCTCGCTCGCGACCTCGCCCGGCTGACTGGCGAATCCATGACGGGCGCCATAACCGTGGCGCTCAAGGAACGAATCGAGCGCGAACGGCGCAGGCGAGAAGCGGATGCCGGCGTCAGGGAATTGCTTGCGATCGGCAGGCGCTGCGCCAAGTCTCTCAAACCGGGGCCGTCCGCTGCGGAACATGGCGACTTGCTATACGACGATCTGGGCTTGCCCTAGCAGGCTGCGGAAAAACCCAAGTTTCGTGACCTGATTTCCCGTTTCCGAGAAAATTCAGATTCCGGCAACAATCCGCTTTCGAATTGAAACGTCGAGTTTACACGCCGCGACGGTCATCGGGACGTTTCTTCGCTTCGCGCCGCCAATCACGCGGTTTTCCGCTCCCGAACGCCGACAACCGCCTGATTTTCCCTCCATCAGTTCGACCCCGCCAGCAGCTTCGGCATCCGGGCCAGATTGTAGGCCGCCAGCGCCAGCGTGAACTGCCAGTCAACCTTCGCCAGTCCCCGGTGCCGCGTCTTCGCCATGACCCCAACCGTCTTCACCCAGCCGAAGACTTCCTCCACGCGCTTGCGCACTACCTGACTCGCCTTGTATTCCGCGCTCCCCGCCAACTTCTTCGATATGTTGGAGCGCCGCCCCGAGTCGTTCCGCGCCACATGAGGCTCAACCGCGAACGCCTTGCAGGTTTTCACGAACTCCTTCGTGTCATACCCCTTGTCCGCCCCCAGCGTCACTTTCCGGTTCGGATCCTTCCGCCGCATCAGCATGACCTCCGCCGCCAGACACTCCGCCTCTCCCGTCGCGCGGGTCGCCAGACCGTCCAGCACCAGACCGTTGCGGTTCTCCATCAGCGCATGGCCCAGATAACTCAACCTGGCTTCCCGGTTCTTGCCCTTGCGGTACAGCCGCGAGTCCGCGTCCGTTTTGGATTCATGCGTCTCGTTCGACCAGCGCTCGCCGCGGAAATCCCGCTCCGCATTGCGGCCGCCGCCGGCAGCCCCATCGTCACCGCCGTCGTCGTCACCGCCAGCCGCCGCCTCCTTCGGCAAAAAACTCTTCACCGAAGCCCAGGCCCCAATCTGCGTGCCGTCCACCGAAAAATGCTCCGCCGAAAGCAGCCTCTCCACTTCGGGCAAACTCACCAGTTCCGCCAGAAAACGCGCCGACACGTCGCCGCGCAGCAGACGGTCCCGGTTCTTCGTGAACACCGTCGCGTCCCACACCGGGTCATCCACGTCCAGGCCCACAAACCAGCGGAACAGCAGGTTGCAGTTCAACTGCTCCATCAACTGCCGCTCCGAACGAATCGAGAAGAACGCCTGAAGCAGCAAGGTGCGCAGCAACTTCTCCGGCGCGATGCCGGGACGGCCCACGCGGGAATACAGTTCGTCGAAATCTTCCGAAAGAGCCCGCAGCGCCTCGTCGGTCAGCCGACGAATCGCCCGCAACGGATGCCGCTCCGGTATCCGGTCTTCCATATCCACGTAACTGAACAGCTTTCCGGGCCGCGCGTCGGCGCCTCGCATGACGAACTCCTCATCAAGGGTGGGAACCGGCGCCAATTTTATCAAAACGGCCAGCCTGGAAGGGGTTTTTCAGCAGCCTGCTAGGGAAGACGAAGAGCGAACGGTTCGCGTGATCTGGCTTGACTTGGGGATACAATGCTTTGCTGCGGGTGGATGTTGGAGGTGTTAGATTTTCTTGTAATGTTTTCGCATCACCGTGATCGACTCGCGCTATTCCGGCCATTCCGGATTGATCCACTGTACCGACATCCAGTGGAAGCGGCGCGAGGCGGTATCCGGCGCCGTGCAAAGATAGCGCCAGCGCCGGCCGGAAAACCCGATTTCCGGCTCCAGCCGGACAATCCGGGCTTCGCGGTCAATCCAGACCATGGGAATCGGCTGGCCGCGGGCGAAACAGCCGAGGCTCGCCAGATCGTAATCGTCCACTTCAGCCGGCAGGAATTGCAAGGTGACCGCGGGGCTCGGCAGATTCGTCACCGGTGATTCGGGCTCGAGCAGGCGGAAATGGAAGGGCAGGGTGGCGAACTTCACCCTGGCGCTTTCCAGGTCGGCAAAACTGCCGGCCAGGGGATAGCGGGGCAGGGCCTGAAAATCCGAACCCGGGCCGATGGCGCCGGAATTCTGGGCGAAGCCGACGAAATCCAGCTCGCGCAGCAGTTCCTTGATGGCAACATCATATTCCCCATAAGGATAGGCCAGATAACGATGGGACTGGCCCGTGCGCTGTTCGATAATCTGTTCCGCCCGCAGCAATTCCTCCCGCTGCCGCTCGATCCAGCGGGTGTCATTTTCGCCTTCGCGCCGGTCCAGCATATGGGGATGGTCCACCATATGATTGGCGATCAGCACCCCCGCCGCGGCCATTTCCCCGATCTGTTCCCAACTCATGTAATCCCGCAATTGCCGATCGATGGGCCCGGTGCTCAGAAACAGCGTGAAGGGAAATCCAAACGACCGCAGCATGGGAAAGGCGGTCTCGTAAATCGACAGATAACCATCGTCGAAAGTAATCGCCACCGCCCGGTCGGGCAGTTCCTCCCCGTTGCGCAGGGCATCCACCATCACGTCAAGCCCCACCACCTGGAAATCATTGTCCCGCAAGTATTCCAGGTGCCCCCGAAAATCTTCCGGGGAAATCGAAGTCGAAGCCGGCGTATCCTCGGCCACATGGTGATACAGCAAGATCACCCCCCCCGAAGCCGCCCACCCCGGCCCGGCGAGCAGCACGGCCACCAGCAAACCCGGAATTCGGCAAATCATCTGAATACCCATCTCCGAAACCGATAAAATTCTACCCGATTCAAGCAACCATGGGCGACATGTAGCTTACTCCCAACCCGAATAGTCGGAGGTTCTGAGTTTCATCCTGCGCGGAATCGCGGTATCACAGACGGGAAGCCACTGCTTGAGATTCTGCGACTCCGCGCAGAATGACGCGAGAAGGAACACTGCGCGGAGGATTCCGTAAGTCGCTGTCGGATAGCCGTATCAGGCGGCATGCGAGGCAGGAGCCGAGCCTGGGTCTACAGGGAGGTATTCACGACATCCGCCTGATATGGCTATCCGACGGCGGCGATGCTTCAGGCAACTTGCAGTTATAATGCCGCCAACACCAGAGGCCGCCAAAAATGATATTCAAAGGCAACACCCTGCAAGTTGACCGCCTGTCCGGCGGGGCGGCGAGGCTTGAGTTCGACTTGCGGAATTCTTCCGTCAACAAGTTCAACCGCCAGACACTCGAAGAACTTGAGGCCGCCATCGGCGAAGTATCCGCCTCCGGCGTGGTCGGCCTGGTCTTCACCAGCGCCAAACCCGCCTTCATCGTCGGCGCCGACATTACCGAATTCCCCGCCATGTTCAACGAATCCGGCGATCGCTTGCTCGCCTGGCTCGAAACCTCCAATGCGCTGTTCAATGCCATTGAAGACCTTCCCTTTCCCACCGTGAGCGCCATCGACGGTGTCGCCCTTGGCGGCGGCTTTGAACTCGCCATCGCCACCGATTTCCGCCTAGCCACCGAACGCGCCGTGGTGGGCTTTCCGGAGGTGAAACTCGGCATTCTGCCGGGTTTTGGCGGCACCGTGCGCCTGCCCCGGCTGCTTGGCGCGGACAATGCCAACCAGTGGATTGCCGGTGGCGACCAGATTCGGGCGGAACAGGCATTCCGGGAAGGCGCTCTCGACGCGATCGTCGCGCGGGAGAGGCTGCTGGCCGGCGCCGAAAAAATGATTCAGCGTGCCAATGAGGGCGAACTCGACTGGCGCGAAGCGCGTCGGCGCAAGAATGCGCCCCTGCAGTTGTCGCCGATTGAACTGCAAGTGGCTTTCGACAGCGCCAGGGCCATGGTCGCCGTCAGGGCGGGGCCGCATTATCCCGCGCCCCGCACCGCTGTGCAGCTCATGCATGACGCCGCCGGAATGGCCCGGGCCGAAGCCTTGCGGGCCGAGCACGAGGCATTCCTCAAGCTTGCCGGGAGCGAGGTAAGCAACAACCTCGTGCAACTGTTTCTCAACGAGCAGATGCTGGCGGGCAAGGCGAAGAAGCAGTTCGCGGCGGCGGCCAAAGTGGAGTCAGCCGCCGTGCTCGGCGCCGGCATCATGGGTGGCGGCATCGCCCTGCAATCGGCGCTGAAGGGCGTGCCCATCGTCATGAAGGATATCGCCCCCCGGGGCCTTGAACTCGGCATGAAGGAAGCCAGAAAGCTGCTCGACAAGCGCCTCGCCCAGGGCAGGATCGACACCGCGAAAATGATCGACATACTGTCACGGATCGAGCCCACCCTGGACCCGGGGCGGATCGGCGAGCCCGACATCGTTATCGAGGCCGTGGTGGAAAACACCGCGGTCAAACGCCAGGTGCTCGCCGAAGTCGAACGGTCGGTCCCGGAAAGCACCGTCATCACCAGCAATACCTCGACGATTTCCATCGATGAACTCGCCGGCGCCCTGGCCCGGCCGGAAAACTTCTGCGGCATGCATTTCTTCAATCCGGTGCCCGTCATGCCGCTGGTGGAAGTTATCCGCGGCGAAAAGAGCGGCGAGGCGGCGGTGGCCGCCACCGTGGCCTACGCCAAAACCCTGGGCAAGACCCCCATCGTGGTCAACAATTGCCCCGGCTTTCTCGTCAACCGGATTCTGTTCCCGTATTTTGGCGCCTTCTCGGCGCTGATTCGCGACGGCGCCGATTTCCGGCAGATCGACCGGGTCATGGAAGCCTTCGGCTGGCCTATGGGCCCGGCCTACCTGCTCGATGTCGTGGGCATGGACACCGCGGTGCATTGCCAGCAAGTGCTGGCGGAAGGCTATTCCCGCATGGCGACTGACTATAGCGGCGCGCCGGAATTGCTGTATCGCAATGGCGACCTCGGCCAGAAGAGCGGCGCCGGATTCTACGCCTATGCGCCGGACAAGCGCGGCAAGCCGGTGAAGTCGCTTCGGGACGGCATCGAAGCGCTTCTCGCTCCCGGCCGCGGCGGCGACAAGCGCTTCGACGATCAGGAAATCCGAGACCGGATGATGGTGGCCATGTGCCTGGAGGCCGCGCGCTGCCTGGAAGACGGCATCGTTTCCAGCCCGGTGGAAGTGGACATGGGCCTGATACTCGGCATTGGCTTCCCCACTTTCCGGGGCGGCGCATTGCGGCATATCGACAGCATGGGGGTGGCGCGATTCTGCGCCCTGGCCGACCGCTACGGCGAACTCGGCAGCCTCTACTATCCCACCGAGAAAATGCGCATCATGGCGGAAAACGGAGAAAGCTTTTATCCGGCAATTGAAGGGGCTGGCTCATGACAGTGGCAGACCGGGATGCGGTAATCATTGACGGCGTCAGAACGCCCATGGGGCGCTCGAAAAACGGCGCCTTCCGCCACGTGCGGGCGGAGGAGCTTTCCGCCGGGTTGATCAATGCGCTGTTCGCGCGCAACCCCGGGGCGGTTCCCGGGGAAACCGAGGACGTGATCTGGGGCTGCGTCAACCAGACCCTGGAACAGGGCTGGAACATCGCCCGCAACGCGGCGCTGATGTCGGTGCTGCCCCATGGCGTCTGCGGCCAGACCGTCAACCGCCTGTGCGGTTCCTCCATGTCGGCCCTGCATACCGCCGCCACCGCGATCCAGAGCGGCAATGGCGACCAGTTCGTGGCGGGCGGCGTGGAGCACATGGGCCATATCGGCATGACCCAGGGCGTCGACCCCAATCCCCGGGCGTCGCGGCATATCGCCAGGGCCTCGTGGATGATGGGAGTCACCGCCGAAGTGCTTGCGGGAATGCACCGTATCGACCGCCGCCGCCAGGAAGAGTTTGCCGTCCGCTCCCATCAACTGGCGGCGAAAGCCAGGGAAAATGGCGAATTCGATGCGGAAATCGTCGCGGTGGGCGGCCACGACAGCGATGGGGTGCCGGCCCGCATCGAACGGGACGAAACCATTCGGGCGGATACCAGCCTTGAAGCCCTGGCCGGCTTGCCGCCGGTGTTCGATCCGGTCAATGGCACGGTAACCGCGGGAACCTCATCCCAGATCTCCGACGGGGCCTCCGCCATGCTGCTCACCTCCGGCGAGCGGGCAAGGGATCTCGGCCTGAAGGTTCGCGCCAGGGTGCGCGCCATGGCCACGGCGGGGGTCGATCCGTCGATCATGGGGTATGGCCCGGTGCCGGCTACCCGCAAGGCCCTGCGCAGGGCCGGGCTCGGCATTGACGACATGGAATGCGTGGAACTCAATGAAGCTTTCGCCGCCCAGTCTCTGCCGGTGCTGCAGGACCTCGGCCTGCTGGAAGCACTCGATGACAAGGTCAATCTGCGCGGCGGCGCCATCGCCCTGGGCCACCCCCTAGGCTGCTCCGGGACCCGCATTGTCACCACCCTGCTCAACAACATGGAAGCCCGGGACGCAACGCTTGGTCTGGCCACCATGTGCATCGGCCTGGGTCAGGGCATTGCCACGGTGCTGGAGCGGGTGTGACAGCGTCAGTCAGCCGTCGCGGATGCCGACCTGTTTCCTTTCCGGGAACTGCGCATGGCGCGGGCGGCTGAACCGGGAGCCTGAGACGCGGACGTCTGACATGGAAATCCCCTGGCAGAAACTGTCCGACGAGGCCCTGACCGCCGTCATAGAGGAATTCGTTACCCGGGAGGGAACCGAGTATGGCGCCAGGGACTTTTCCCTGGCGGAAAAGGTCGCTCAGGTACGCGCCCAGTTGCGGAGCCGCAAGCTTGGCCTGGATTACGACCCGGATAGCGGCACTTGCCATTTGTTCGTCAGGCAGCCATGAACGAGAAAACCGCCCCTGAATCCGGCCCCGAGCCGAAAACCGACGTCGGCGAGGTGCTCGAGGTCGACGCCTGCGGCCTGTTCTGCCCCGAGCCGGTCATGCTTTTGCACAACCGGATTCGCGACCTGGCCGGCGGCGGACAATTGCGCATCGTCGCCACCGACCCTTCCACCACTCGGGATATTCCCAAATTCTGCCTTTATCTCGGGCATGAGTTGCTGGAACAGCAGCGCCGCGATGGCAAATACAGCTACCTGATCCGCAAGAAAGCCGATGCGGCCTGACAGCCTTCCCGCAACCGAACCGTGAAGATCGTTGCCGACCAGGACATTTTTGCCGTGGAACAGGTTTTCGGCGGCTTTGGCGACTTGACGCTGCGCCCGGGACGACAGATTTCCCACCGGGACCTCAGCGGCGCCGATGCACTATTGGTGCGTTCGGTATTGCCCGTTGGCCCTGCGCTGCTGCGAGGCACGGGGGTGGGCTTTGTCGGTTCGGCCACCAGCGGGGTGGATCATGTGGATGCAGCCTGGCTACGGGAAAACGGCATCGCGCTGGCCCACTGCCGCGGCGCCAATGCCAGGGCGGTTGTGGAGTATTGCCTTGGCGCCATGGCCGCCCTGAAGATTGCCGGCCGCATCGATGTTTCGAATCAGCGGGTGGGCCTTATCGGCGCCGGCGCCATCGGCGGCGGGCTGGCGCGAATGCTATTGCGCCTGGGTCACGAGGTGGTGGTTTGCGACCCGCCATTGGCCGAGGCGGGCCGGACGGCCCCGGAGTATCCCTGGCAATCCATGGCTGACGCGCTGGATTGCGATATCGTCAGCCTGCATGTGCCGCTGAGTTTCCGCGGGCCGCACCGGACCGCAGGCTTGCTCGATGCCGCGGCAATTGCCCGGCTGCGTCCCGGCGCCGCGCTGATCAATGCCAGCCGCGGCGGAGTCGTGGATGAAGCCGCCTTGCTGGCGCGGCTGACGGATGGCCCGGCGCTGCATTGCGCGCTGGATGTCTGGGCCGATGAACCAGCGATCAGCGCGCCGCTTGCGCGATGGGCGAGTCTGGCGACGCCGCATATCGCAGGTTACAGCGAGCAGGCGAAATGGGGCGCGACGGGGATGCTGGCAAGGCGGTTCGCGGCGCACTTTGGACTGCCGGAATCCCCATCGGCCAGGGCCGATGGCGCGGGAACCGTCGTGGAAGTCCGGCCGGAATGGGAAGATGACGGGCTGAAACCCTGGCGCCTTATCGACCGCTGCCTCGGCCTTGGCGGGCTGAGTTCACTTTGCAAGCGGTGGGCGACCGGCGGCAAGCACGATGCCCGGAGCTTCGACGCATTGCGGCGCCCGCTGCTGGCGCGTCAGGAATTTCCCGCAACCACGGTGGCGGGAAGCAAATACCTCACCGGAGCCCAGAGACAATGGCTGATGAAAGCGGGATTCAGCGACTTCGCCACGCTATGCGCAGAACGATGAGGGAATATGGTCATTCTGCGCGCAGTCGCAGAATCTCGTCGGCGAAAGCGCGACCCGGAATTCTGCAATTCCACACAGCATGACGGGGAAGGTGCCGCTTCTATACGATTCGGTAACTGTCCAGGACGTTGGAAATTGCCTCGATCGCCCTGGCCATTACATCTTCCCGGGGCAGGAAAACCAGGCGGAAATGCCGGTTGTCGCCGATATTGAACGCGCTGCCCTGCACCAGCAGAATCTTTTTCCGCACCAGCACTTCAAGCACGAATTCGAGATCGCTGTCGATGCGGAAGCTGTCCGGGTCCAGCGAGGGGAACAGGTAGATGGCGCCGGATGGCTTGACGCAACTCAGCCCGGGAATCCTATTGAGCATTTTCCAAGCCGCGTCCCGCTGCCGCAGCAGCCGGCCGCCGGGAAGAATCAGTTCATTGATGCTCTGGTAACCGCCGAGGGCGGTCTGGATGGCGTACTGGGCCGGGACGTTGGCGCAGAGGCGCATATTGGACAGGATGTCGAGGCCTTCGATATAGCTTTGGGCAAGTTCCCGGGGGCCGCTGAGAATCATCCATCCCGAACGGAATCCCGCCAGCCGATAGGATTTTGACAGGCCATTGAAGCTGACGACGAACAGGTCATCGCACAGGGAGGCCAGGGGAATGTACTCCACCTCTTCATACAGAATCTTGCTGTAGATTTCGTCGGCGAACAGAATCAGTTCATGGCGCCGGGCGATTTCGATCAATTCGAGGAGGGCTTCCCGGCTGTATACGGCGCCGGTGGGGTTATTGGGATTGATCACCACCAGCGCCCGGGTTCGCGGCGTGATTTTCGCTTCCAGATCGGCGGCGTCGGGAAACCAGTTTCGGCTCTCGTCGCAGCGGTAGTGAACGGGCGTTCCGCCGCTGAGGCTCACTGCCGCGGTCCACAAGGGGTAATCCGGCGCGGGAATCAGAACTTCCTCGCCATCATTGAGCAGGGCCTGCATGGCCATGGTAATCAGTTCGCTCACCCCATTGCCCAGATAGATATCGTCAATGCCGACGCCCGGAATCCGTAATTGCTGGCATTCGTGCATGACCGCCTTCCGCGCCGGGAACAGGCCCTTGGAATCGCTGTAGCCCTGGGCGTTTGCAAGATTGTGAATCACATCCTGGAGAATCTCGTCGGGGGCATCGAATCCAAAAGCCGCCGGATTGCCGATATTGAGCTTCAGCACCCGCTGGCCTTCTTCTTCGAGCTTGCGGGCCTGCTCGAGTACGGGCCCGCGAATGTCGTAGCAGACATTGTCGAGTTTTTGCGATTGCCGGATGGTGGGCATGAGCCGGGGGCTTTTGCGTGTGGGGAGAGAGGCGCGGACAGTACTTGTGGGAGGATGGCGTGTCAAGTTGTGGCTGTTTGTTATGGCTGTTTGTGGGAATGGGTATCTCGCCGCTGCCGGCAGCGGCCTACGGCATCCCGTCAGGCTTTCCCGAGCAGGCGCCATTGCGACAAGCTGTTGCAGCATTCCAGGGCTTCGGTCGATAATCTTGGTGGGGCTGGCGCCTCCGGTTATGAGGGGGTTGGAGAGTGGCTGTGAAGGGCAAGATTGAGAAATCGGATGCGCAGTGGCGGGAAGAACTGGCGCCGGAGGTGTATCGGGTGACCCGGGAGAAGGGTACCGAATTTGCCTTTTCCGGGCGTTATTGGGCCAGCAAGGAGCCGGGAACCTATTTGTGCGCGGCTTGCGGGGAAGAGTTGTTCCGTTCCGATGACAAGTATGACTCTGGCTCCGGCTGGCCGAGTTTCAGTGCGCCTGCGGATGCCGGGGCGGTGGCGGAAAAGATCGACCAGTCACATGGCATGATCCGCACGGAAGTCGTTTGCAGCCGCTGTAACTCCCATCTCGGCCATGTCTTTCCCGATGGCCCGCCGGAAACCGGGCAGCGCTATTGCATCAATTCGGCGGCGCTGGATTTTCAAAAACAGGATTGAGCGCGACGGTCGGGAAGCGGCCGCCGCGCATTCGAAGCCCGGAAAATGAAAATCATTGTCCTGCTGTGTGTGCTGTTGTTTCCTGTTTCCGCCTGGGCCCAGCAGCCCCGGCATACGCTGAATTTTGGCGGTTATTTCGCCGAGGGCAGGTTTAACGGCCACTCCGATACCAGCATTCGTTACTTGCCCGTGGGTTATCAGTGGCAGGGCGACCGCTGGGGGTTTCAGTTGCTGGCCTCTGGCCTGTCGGTAACCGGCGTCGGCAATGTGCTGGTGAATATCGGCGAAGTGACCCGGGCCATTGCCGGCACCAAGGTAAGCACCGAAACCGGACTTGGCGACACTTTGGCCGGCTTCAGTTACGGATTGGACCCGGTCGCCGGCTGGATGCCCTTCATTGATTTGCGTTTCGAGACCAAGATTCCCACCGCGGATGAACAGCGCAGCCTCGGCACGGGGGAATTCGATTACCGCCTGCAGGTCGATTTGTCCCAGGCGTTGGGAGAATACGCCTGGTTCGCCAGCTTCGGGCACAATTTCCGCGGCCGGAGCGAACTCTTTCCCGGCCTGCGCGACAATCGTTTCGCCCAATTCGGGCTGGCCCGGCAGCTATCCCCGGCGATGAGCATCGGCGCCTTCTACGATTATCGCGAAGCCCCCGCGAACTTCGCCAGGGAAACCCATGAAATCTATCCCTATGCCAGCTTTCTGCTCGGCTCTGGCTGGTCCTTCACGGCGCTGGTGGGCCGCGGTTTTACCGAAGGCAGCGCGGACTACGCGATTCAGGGCCAGCTAAGCTATCAGTGGTGAATGGTTTTACAGCCCAAGCGGCTGGATGCGGGGCGGCAGCAGGATGGGTCGCTGGACCACCCTTCCGCGCTGCACTGGCGGCAGGTCGGGACGGCGAATGCGGTTGGGCCGCTGCAGCGCGGGAGATTCCGGGGCGGTTTCCCTGGTCGCCGTGGTTTCTTCGGCAGCCTCTTGTGGCTGATTCTCGACCAGAAAACCGATGAGTTCGGCCCAGTTTGAAGCATCGTTCGGGGGCGCTGGCTGGTCCACTGGCGCTTCGCCCGGGTCTGCGACGGTTTCCGGGGCTGGAACTTCCGGCGGCACCAGCCGCAATTCCGCCTCGGGCGGGTAGTAGCCTTCCACGCTGTCGACAATGCGCTGGTAGATCACCGCATCGCGTCGCAACCGGGTCTGGATGGCGTCGGTAATCGATACCTCGGCGGGATGTTCCGCGGCAAATGCGGCGGCGGTTACCACAGCCGCCGGAGGCTGCACTTCCGCCGCCGCGGGTATGTGCGGAATGTCCTCATCGCCAATCTGCCCGGCAATGGGGACTGCTTCAGGCTCGGGACGCAGCCGCACTTCACCTGCGTCGCTCAGCCAGGGCTTGAAGCCGGTGCCGCCTAGTCCGCCGCCCCCCGCCGGCGCTCTGCCGGTGCCGCCAAAACCGCTGCCTTCGTCTTCCCCGCCGCCGAACCGGAATCCCCCGGAACTCGCCCCGTGCAAGACCGCCAGCGCGATCAGGAGCAGCGCCAGCAAAATCTTGTTCAGTCTGGATACCGCGGGCATCAGTTTTCGTCCTCGGGCGATTCGCCGGAAGCTTCCGCCAGCCTGCCGCTTCCCTGGCCCGGCGAACTGTAATGGAAGATACCGAAGTTTATCCGATAGCCGGTGTCCTTACGAGTGGAATCCGCCTTTTGCCGCGCCAGGGCGCGGCGGTTGAGCCGGATCAGGGCTTCCATGCCGATTTCCCCCGCCAGGGCTTTCAATTCGGCCACCGAATCCGGGCTGAGCCGGTCGTAATACACGCTCCGGTCGAAGTGCGGCGGCTGGCCGCCGGCAAGATTGTCGACGCCGGCGGCGATATGGTCGCGCAGGTTCTTGCCGAAAAAGAACATCTTTTCGTCAAAACCGCGGTCCGGCGTGAACGCGCCGGAATTCAGCACCACGTTGTCGTCCTCGAGCCGGGCAACGCCAAGCCGCAGCCATTCGTCGAGAATCACCCGGGAACGGATATCCCGCCGGCAGACTTCCGCCACCAGGGTATCGAATCCGGGCTCGGACGGATTTGCCGTTTTCAGCGGCAGCGGCCGTGGCGTGCCATCGGCGTTGCTGAAGCGTTCGGAGCCGAGCCAGGCGCCCACAAGCTGGGCGCCGAGTGAGGCGCTGTTGACGGTGCGGGCCGTTGCCGGCCGCTCATTGCGCAGCCTTTTGATTTCCTTGCGGTGAATCCCGGTCAGCAGATGGATGCGGCTGTCGGACAGGGGCGCGCCGTCCCGGGAGAATTCCTTTTCCGCCACTTCCACATAGACGGATTTAAGAATTCGCAGCAACAGCGGATAAGTAAGCTGATGGGAGATCAAAAGACGAACAAGGGGCCGCAGCAGGCTGTGCAGCGCGTCAACAAGACGGGCCGGGGGCATTTCCGGCGGCTGGCCTGGGGGCATACTCATTACGGATCATTATAGCCATCACTGGGAAAAATTCCCACATAATCTCAGCTAAAGCGAATCGCAGGGGGGAATTGTCATATTTCCGTCAAATTTTCTGCGCTATACTGCGTGGGAATTTTTCCCACACGGAGGCTGCGGCGCAGGCTCCCGGGGGAATGAGTCAGGGACAAGGGCGGTTTTGCCAACCAGATGAGTAAGGAGCGGGGAAAGTGAACGCCAGGCAAGTATGCACAGCAGAGGATTTTGACAACGCCGCAAACTGTGCGCGGGAGGCCGTGCCTGATCTTCGCCATGGCGGGTTTCGTCTCCGGCTTGCGAACTGCGGCCGGAAACCCGCGCACTGGCCCCAGCGGGAGCCCGACGGCTTCCTGCATCTGCCCAATGGCTCGCGCATCGCCTGGGACAGTCATGGCGACCCGGAGGGCTTCCCCCTGCTGTACTTTCACGATACCGGCAGTTCCCGGCTGGAAGCCTCCCTGCTGCACGAGAGCGCCCAGCGCTGCGCTTACCGCCTGATCGCCTTCGACCGCCCCGGCGTGGGACGTTCCGATTATTTCGTCTGCAAGTCGCCCCGGGAATTTTGCGAAAACCTGCTGCCGGTGCTGGAGAAACTCGGCATTAGCCGTTTCGGCATCGTCTCCAAGGGCGGCGGCGGCATGTACGCCCTGCATCTTTGCCGCATGAGCCCGGAACGCATCATGGGCCAGGTCAATCTCGCGGGAATTCCGGCGCGCACTCTCGCTTCCCCCCGGGGATTCTGCGCGGTGCTCGCGGGTGTCATCCCCATGACCGTGGATGCCTTGCTGCGACTGAAACAGTTCCTTTCTCCCGACGCGCCCGGCGCCGTGCTCAACCGGCTGCGGGAAGAGCTGAGCTTTTCCGACAAGCAAATGCTTTCCAGGCCCGAGGTGGCGGACATACTCGAAGCCGACCAGGCGGAATCGGTTCGGGCGGGTTACCGCGGCATGGCCCAGGATCTCGCCATCAGCTTCCGCAAACTTGAAGTGCCACTCGAGGAAATCGCCATTCCCACCGAAATCTGGCAGGGCTGCGCCGACCGTCTCACCCAGCGCGCCGATTGCGAATATCTGGCCTCGCGCCTGCCCCGGGCGCGCCTGCACCGCGTCTCACACCGCGGACATTTCTTCTTCGTCCAGCACATGGACCAGGTCTTCGACAGCCTCCGCCGCAACCGGCGAACGCAACTCGCATTCAATTGAACCACCCGGTTTGATGTGGGAGAATCCGCCTTCCCCGCAAAGCCGGGGTTGCGGCCTGCGCGGCTTTTGCCTGCTTCCGGTCAGTGTAGCCCCGCCATGCGGCGCAAGGATGCGCCGATAATGAAAAATTCCATGGGTGGAGGCAAGCGTTTTCGAAGCGCAGCTTCGCGCGCAGCCGGAACGGCGCGGAGCTACGCTCTGCGACTGGACGGAATTTTGCACAGACTATCAATAATCCGGTTCAGAGAGACAACAACATGCAAGTTTCACTGAGCAGTTCCCGGGGACTGGAACGGAAACTGACCATTCAAGTGCCCGCTGACGAAGTCGATTCCAGCGTGAGCAAACGCCTGCGGGAAGCGGCCCGCACCGCGCGCCTCAATGGTTTCCGCAAGGGCAAGGTGCCCTTGAGCATCATCAAGAAGCGATTTGGCCCGGGCATCCGCCAGGAAGTCATCAGCGAAGTCATGAACCACAGCTATGCGGAGGCGGTCGAGAGGGAAGGCCTGCGGCCGGCGGGTCAGCCGCGGCTCGAAATCAATGAAATCGCCGAGGGCAAGGATTTGCGGTTCGCGGCGGTTTTTGAGGTTTATCCCGATATCGAACTGCCGGATTTTTCCAGAATCAAGATCGAAAGCCTGACTGCTGAAGTCACCGGCAAAGACCTCGACAACATGGTGGAGACCCTGCGCAAGCAGCGGCGGACTTTCGAGGAAGTCGAGCGCGCCGCCGCCGCCGGCGACCTGGTGAACATCGATTTCAGCGGACGCATCGACGGTGAGGAATTCGAGGGCGGCAAGGGCGAAAACATCGGCGTTTTGCTAGGCTCGGAGCAGATGATTCCCGGTTTCGAAGATGCCATCAAGGGCCGGGGTCCAGGCGAGGAATTCACCAGTGAGTTAAAGTTTCCCGACGATTACCAGCAGGAAGACCTGGCCGGAAAAGATGTGGAATTCAGCATCAGGCTCAACGCCGTTCGCGAATCCCGCCTGCCGGAAGTCGACGAGGAGTTCTATCGCAGTTTTGGCGTGGAAGAGGGCGGTGAGGAAGCCTTTCACAAGGAAGTCACCCGCAACATGGAGCGGGAACTGAAAACCGCGAACCGCAGCCGCATGAAGAGCCGGATTTCCGAAGCCGTCGCGAAACGGGCCGATATCGATTTGCCGGAAGCCTTGATGACGGAAGAAATGAACCGCATCCGCGAGCAGACCGAAAAGAACCTCGGCGGCAAGGCGCCCGAAGTTCCGGAAGACCTGCTGCGCGATCAGGCCCGGCGAAGATTGGTCATGGGCCTGGTTATGGCGGAAATAGTCGGCGGCAATAACATGAAAGCCGACCCGGAACGGGTGCGGGAAGCCATCGAAGAGCTTGCCTCCACCTATGAATCACCGGAAGAAGTGGTGAAATGGTATTATGGCAATGAGGAACAGTTGTCGGCGGTGGAAGCTTCCGTGCTTGAGGATCAGGTTTTCGACTTCATCGCCGACAAGGTGAAACTGACCGAAAAAGCCGTTTCCTACCAGGAAGCCATCCGGGGCTGAAGATCGAATTCCACCGGATAAGACGCAGCAGAAGGAACGCCAGAACATGACCCAATCCGCCCCCCGGTCCGCGCTTGTGCCCATTGTGGTGGAGCAGACTTCGCTTGGAGAACGCTCCTACGACATCTATTCGAGGCTGCTCAAGGACCGGGTAATATTCCTCACCGGCCAGGTGGAGGACCACATGGCGAACCTGATCGTGGCGCAGATGCTTTTTCTCGAATCGGACAACCCGGACAAGGATATCCACCTGTACATCAATTCACCCGGCGGCTCGGTAAGCGCCGGATTGTCGATCTACGACACCATGCAGTTCATCCGCCCCGACGTCGGCACCATGTGCGTCGGCCACGCCGCGAGCATGGGGGCGGTCTTGCTTGCCGGCGGCGCGCCGGGCAAGCGGTTCGTTCTGCCGCATTCCCGGGTCATGATTCATCAGCCGAGCGGCGGCGCCCAGGGCCAGGCCAGCGACATAGAAATCCAGGCCAGGGAGATCGTCAGAATCCGCAAGATCCTCAACGATCTGCTCTCGCGCCACACCGGCAAGGACATCAAGACCATAGCCCGGGACACCGAACGCGACCACTTCCTCAACGCCGAGGAAGCGCTGAATTACGGCCTGGTGGATAAAGTTATCGACAAGCGGGTAGATAATACGGAATGAGCGCGGGTCGCGGACGGAACAACAGGCAAACTGAACATGCCGGATAATCGAAACAACAGGGGCGGGGTCAGCGAGTTGCTGAATTGCTCGTTTTGCGGCAAGTCCCAGCACGAGGTCCGCAAGCTGATTGCCGGGCCGTCGGTCTATATCTGCAATGAATGCGTCGACCTCTGCAACGACATCATCAAGGAGGAGAACGACGTCAAGGAAGCCGGCACCAGCGGTCGTCGCCTGCCGATTCCCGAAGAAATCAAGCAGACCCTCGATGAATATGTCATCGGCCAGGAAAACGCCAAGAAGGTGCTCGCGGTGGCGGTGTACAACCACTACAAGCGGCTCCGCTCGGAACGGCCGGGCTCCGATGTGGAGCTTGGCAAGAGCAATATCCTGATGATCGGCCCCACGGGCACCGGCAAGACCCTGCTTGCGGAAACCCTTGCGCGGCTGCTTGAAGTGCCTTTCACCATCGCCGACGCCACCACGCTCACCGAAGCGGGTTACGTGGGCGAGGACGTGGAAAACATCATCCAGAAACTGCTGCAGAAATGCGATTACGATGTGGACCGCGCCCAGATCGGCATCGTCTATATCGACGAGATCGACAAGCTCTCGCGCAAGTCGGACAATCCCTCGATTACCCGGGACGTGTCCGGCGAGGGCGTGCAGCAGGCCCTGCTCAAGCTGATCGAGGGCACCGTGGCCTCGGTGCCTCCCCAGGGCGGCCGCAAGCATCCCCAGCAGGAGTTCCTGCAGGTGGACACTTCCAATATCCTGTTCATCTGCGGCGGCGCTTTCGCCGGCCTCGACAAGATCATCCGGGCGCGCTCGGAGAAAGCCGGCATCGGTTTCACCGCCGAGGTGCGCTCCGCCTCGGAAGCGCGGCAGCTTGGCGAAACCCTGCGGGAGGTGGAGCCGGAAGACCTCATCAAGTATGGTCTGATTCCGGAATTCGTCGGCCGCCTTCCCATGATCGCCACGCTCGACGAGCTCGATCTCGAAGCCCTGGTGCGGATCATCCGCGAGCCGAGAAATTCCCTCACCCGGCAGTATGAAAGACTGCTGGAAATGGACGCCGTGGAAATCCAGTTCCGCGACGACGCCCTCGTGGCCATTGCCGAGAAGGCCCAGGAGCGCAAGACTGGCGCCCGGGGGCTGCGTTCGATCATGGAGTCGGTGCTGCTCGATACCATGTATGATATCCCCTCACTGGAAAACGTCAGCAAGGTGATTATCGACGCCGCGGTGATCCGCGGTGAATCCGAGCCCCTGCTGATGTATGAAAATATCCCCCAGGCCAGTCTTTCCCAGGCCAAGTAGCCGGGGTCGGAAGCCCCGGGCCGGATGATGTATGACTGAAAACATCGGCGACAAGGAAACTGCCAGCCTTCCCCTGCTGCCCCTGCGGGATGTGGTGGTGTATCCGCAGATTGTCCAGCCCCTGTTTGTGGGCCGGCCCCGCTCCCAGCGCGGGCTTGAAGTGGCCATGGCCAATGACAAGCAGATCCTGCTCGTGGCCCAGCGCGACCCGTCGGAAGACGACCCCGGCATGAAGGACCTGTTCGAGGTGGGCACCATAGCCGCGATCCTGCAACTCGTGCGCCTGCCCGACGGCACGGTGAAACTGCTCGTGGAAGGCTTGCAGCGCGCCAGCCTCGCCAGGGTCGAACTCGAAGGCGACCACTACCGCGCCGATTGCCGCATCCTGCCTTCCACCGACGTGCCCGAGGAAGAATCAAGCCTGCTGTTGCGCTCGCTGCTGACCCAGTTCGATCAGTACCTGCAACTGAGCAAGAAAATCCCGCCGGAAGTCATGACTTCGATTTCCAGCATCGAAGACCCGGGCCGGCTCGTGGACACGATCATCTCCCACCTGTCGCTGAAACTGCCCCAGAAGCAGGAACTACTCGAACAGGCCGATGTGGCCGCCCGCATCGAAAACATGATGGGCCTGATCGAACATGAGATCGACCTGCTGCAGGTGGAGAAGCGCATCCGCGGCCGGGTCAAAAAACAGATGGAGAAAAGCCAGCGCGAGTACTACCTGAACGAGCAGATGAAGGCCATTCAGAAGGAAATGGGCGAGCTTGAAAACGTTCCCAATGAAGCCGACGAGCTCAAGCAGAAGATCGAGCGGTCGGGCATGCCGAAGGAGGCGATGAACAAGTCCCTGGCGGAATGGAAAAAGCTCAAGATGATGTCGCCCATGTCATCCGAGGCCTCGGTGCTGCGCACCTATCTCGACTGGATGACATCCATGCCCTGGAAGAAGCGCAGCAGGGTGCGCCTCGACCTGAGCAAGGCCGAGGAAATCCTCGAAGCCGATCATTACGGCCTTGAGGAGGTCAAGGAGCGGGTACTGGAGTATCTCGCGGTGCAGAAGCGGGTGCGCAAGCTCAAGGGGCCGATCCTGTGCCTCACCGGCCCTCCCGGCGTGGGCAAGACTTCCCTCGGGGAATCCATCGCCCGGGCCACCAATCGCAAGTTTGTGCGCATGGCGCTTGGCGGCGTGCGCGACGAGGCTGAAATCCGCGGCCACCGCCGCACCTATATCGGCTCGCTGCCCGGCAAGCTGCTGCAGAAGCTGTCCAAGGCCGGGGTTCGCAACCCGCTGTTTCTGCTCGACGAAGTCGACAAAATGGGCATGGATATCCGGGGCGACCCGGCTTCGGCACTGCTCGAGGTGCTCGACCCCGAGCAGAATCACAGTTTCAGCGATCACTATCTCGAGGTCGATTACGACCTGTCCGACGTGCTCTTCGTATGCACCTCGAACACCATGGACATTCCCGAGCCCCTGCTCGACCGCATGGAAGTGATCCGGATCCCCGGCTACACCGAGGAAGAGAAGATCGGCATCGCCGAGCGCTACCTCGTGCCCAAGCAGAATCAGAGCAACGGCGTCGCCGATGGCGAGCTGGAAATCGGTCGGGATACCATCCGCGACCTGATCCGCTTCTACACCCGGGAAGCCGGTGTGCGCGGACTCGAGCGCGAAATCGCCAAGATCTGCCGCAAGGTGGTCAAGGACAATACCCTGGCCCGCAGCAGCGAAGCCACGTCGGTGACTTCGGACATGCTCGAAAAGTACTGCGGCGTGCGCAAGTACGATCAGAACAAGGCCTTGAGCGAAAACAAGATCGGCCAGGTCAACGGGCTCGCCTGGACCCGGGTGGGCGGGGAGTTGCTCACCATCGAAGCCAGCGCGGTGGAAGGCAAGGGCAAGACGATCAAGACCGGCTCGCTCGGCGATGTCATGCAGGAGTCAATCCAGGCCGCTCTCACCGTGGTTCGCTCCCGGGCCGCCGCCCTCGGGGTAAATCCCGATTTCCACGAGAAATTCGATATCCATATCCACGTGCCCGAAGGGGCGACCCCCAAGGACGGCCCGAGCGCCGGCGTGGGCATGTGCGTGGCGCTGGTTTCTGTGCTGACCGCGATTCCGGTGCGGGCCGACGTGGCCATGACCGGGGAGATCACCCTGCGCGGCGAAGTGCTGCGCATCGGCGGCCTGAAGGAGAAACTGCTTGCCGCCCACCGGGCCAATATCAAGACGGTCATCATTCCGGCGGAGAACCAGCGCGACCTCACCGAGATTCCGGACAACATCAAGTCCGAACTCGATATCGTGGCGGCCAACTGGATCGACGAAGTGCTCGAGGTCGCCCTGCAGCATCTGCCCACGCCCCTCGCCAAACTGGAAGACCTGCCCCCGGAAAAACGCAAGGGCAAGGCCGAAGGGCGCGACCCCGCCGACAAGGGCAAGACCATCAGCACCCACTGAGCCCTTCCACTGTCATCCTGCGCCAGCCGGGAAAGTGTCGTTTCCGCCGGAAAGCGACCGGAGCCTGAACAAAGCCCTGCTCAAAACTATTTCAGACATTTGACAAAGTTGGGTTGACACTGCTTTCGCGCTACTGTTTTAATCCCCCCTAGCAGCAAATCGGGCAGGAGTTACCGCTGCTTCTGCGTCGAATCAGGTTCGGATTGAATTCATGCGGCAGGGATCGCCGATGTCGCGCCAATCGGAATGTGGCCCGGCCAACTGAGGAAATTCACTGAACTGCTTCGTTCGAGGACAAAACACTCTCTGCAACAACGAAAATCCAGCTAATCTGACAGGGGATAAGCATGAACAAATCTGAACTGATAGACGTGGTCGCGCAGAATGCCGGCGTGACCAAGGCAAGCGCGGGCGAAGTTGTGGAAGCCACCTTGGACGCTATCGCCGATGCCCTCAGCGGCGGAAATTCGGTCGCGCTCGTGGGCTTTGGCACCTTTTCCGTGCGGGAACGCGGCGCCCGCACCGGACGCAATCCCCGCACCGGGGAATCCATTGCGATCGCGGCGTCCAGGATTCCCGCTTTCAAAGCCGGCAAGGCGCTGAAAGACGCGGTAGCCTGATCGCCCGCCCAGCGGTAACCGGCACAACCATCAGCCGCGGCAGCGACGCCCGGACAGGTGTCGCGCGGCAAGTCGGCCAGAGATCGGAGTGGGCGCGTTCCTTGATGCGCCCATTTTTGATTGCATCGGCGTGAGGTCTGCCGCGAAAACCGCCGCGACGGCTGTGAGCGCTTACCGGATCATCAGACCATGCTCCAGAACATCAGGGACAACTCCCAGGGTGTCATCGCCAAGGTCATCATAGGACTGATCGTGGCGGTGTTCGCGCTGTGGGGAGTGGAAGGAATCATTGGCGGCCTGATTACCACGCCGCCCGTCGCCGAAGTCAACGGCGAGGAAATCAACGAATTGCAGTTGCAGAACAGCGTCCAGCAATTGCTCGCCAACTTCGGGCCGGAAGCCGGCTCGATGGATCCCGGCCTGGTGGAGGATATCGCCCTAAACCAGCTTATCGATGAGGCGCTGCTGCGGCAGACCGCCGAACGCTCGGCCCTGTCGATTTCCAGCAACCGTATCGACCGCTTCATCCTCAACTCGCCACAGTTCCAGATCGACGGGGTTTTCGACCCGGAGTACGCCGTGCGCACCATGGCGAGCATGGGCATGTCGGCGCCGCTGTACCGCGAAGACCTGGGCCGCCGCATGGCACTTTCCCAGATCGCCAATGCCTATGCCGGATCGAATTTCCTCACCCCGGGAGAACTGGAACAACTTATCGAATTACAGCAACAGACCCGGGATTTCCGCTATATCGCCATTCCCATGGGCGCCAGAACCGCTGGCGAGGCGATTGGCGACGAGCGCATCAGCGAATACTACGAGCAGAACCGGGAAGAGTTCCGGGAGCCGGAAAACGTCACCGCGCAATACGTGGTGCTTGACCAGGCCGCCATCGCCGAGGAAATCGAGGTGGACCCGGCGGAATTGCAGGCCCGCTACGAGCAGGAACGCAGCGAGTACCAGGGCGCCGCGGAAAAGCGCGCCTCCCATATCCTGTTCGAGACTTTCGGCATCAGCGAAGAGGAAGCCCTCGAGCAGGCGGCGGCGGCAAGACAGCGTCTCGATGACGGCGAGGACTTCGCCGCGCTCGCCCTCGAGCTTTCCAGCGACACGATTTCAGCCGAAGCCGGCGGCGACATCGGCTATACCGACGGCGCCGCCTTTCCGCCCGAAGTCGAAGCCGCCTTGGAGGAACTCGCCCTCAACGAGATTTCCGGCCCTGTGGTCAGTGAATTCGGCGTGCATATCCTGCAATTGACCGAAGACTCCCAGAATGAGTTCGCGCCCTTTGAGGATGTGTCGGCGCGTATCGAGCGCGATCTGAAAAGTTCCGAGGTGGAACAGATCTATGCCGCGCGGCTGGAAGACCTTTCCAATCTCGCGTTCGAAAGCGGCGGTCTCGCCGCCATCTCCGAGCAACTGGAATTGCCCGTGCTCACCGGCGAAGCCGTCAGCCGCCTCGGCGGCGTGGATGTGTTCGCCAATCCCGAAGTGCTGGAAGCGCTGTACTCCGACGAAGTGCTGCTCGACGGCAACAACAGTGACGTGATCGAACTCGACGATAGTCGGGCGGCGGTGGTGCGGGTCGAAGAATTCAATGAATCCTATATCCGCCCGCTGGAAGAAGTCGAGGCCGAAATCACCGTGCTGCTGCGCAGTGACATGGAACGCGAGGCGGTGGCCGGTCTCGGTGAGGAAATCCTCGGCGCGCTGGAGTCCGGGGAAGCGCTCGATGATCTGTTGACCGAAAACGAGCTCGAATGGACCGAGGCGGCCGCAACCCGGCGCGACAGTTTCGAGGTCAACCCGGAAGTCGTGCGGCACGTTTTTTCCCTGGCCCGGCCTGAAGACGCGCCGCTGCATGACGGGCTCGTGCTGGGCAATGGCACCTATGTGGCGGTGGAATTGCGCGCGGTCAACCCGGGCGCCACCGAAGACGTGCCCGAAGAGCAACGCGCCACCCTCGCCGAGTCACTGGCCACGGATATGGGCAACAACGACTTTGAGCGCTACCTGCAAACCCTGCGGGAAAACTCGGAAATCAGCCGCCAGCAAAGCGGCGAGTTCGACGACCTCGCGCCCCTGCTACCCTGAACCCTCGCACTCTTCGACCGGTCATCCCGCGCGCAGCGAAGCACCCCTACCCGTCATTCTGCGCGGAGCGAAGCGCAGTCGCAGAATCTCAGGCAGTGGCCCCTCATGGAGATCCTGCGACTGCGCTTCGCTCCGCGCAGAATGACGGAAAAACAAGCGCGCGGGATTCCGGAAAAACAAGCGCGCAGGATGTCAGCGGCGAGGCCTCACTCCGCGAACAATCCCCTCACTGGGGCAGCGAACCCATGGCGGTGGTGTTGAAGCCGCCGTCCACATACAGGACTTCGCCGCAGATTCCCGAGGCCAGACCGGAACAGAGAAAAGCCGCGGCATTGCCGATTTCGTCGGTGGTGACATTGCGCCGCAACGGCGTATTGCGGGCGTTGTAATCGAGCATCTTGCGGAAACTTTTCACCCCCGAGGCCGCCAGGGTGCGCACCGGCCCCGCCGAAATCGCATTCACCCGGGTGCCTTCCGGCCCCAGGCTCGAAGCCATATAGCGCACATTGGCTTCCAAGCTCGCCTTGGCAAGCCCCATCACATTGTAGTTCGGCAGGCTGCGCATGGCGCCAAGGTAGCTCAGGGTGAGCAGGGAACCGTTCCTGCCCTCCATCAGGGGCTTGGCCGCCCGGGCCAGCGCGACAAAACTGTAGGAACTGATCTCGTGCGCGGTGAGAAATCCTTCCCGGGTGGTGACATCCACATAGTCGCCGTCCAGCTCTCCCGCCGGGGCGTAAGCCAGGCAATGCACCAGCCCGTCGAGCCCGTCCCAGGATTGTGAAAGATCCTGGAACAGTTGCCCGATTTCCCCGTCATTGGTGACATCGCAGGGGAAGAGCAAGTCCGAGCCGCATTCCCCGGCGATATCCTCCACCCGCTTGCCCAGCCTCTCGTTCTGATAGGTGAAAGCAAGCTCGGCGCCTTCCCGATGCATGGCCCTGGCGATTCCGGTGGCGATAGACAGCTTGCTCGCCACCCCGAGTATGAGGATTTTCTTTCCCCGCAAAAATGCCATGATTATCGGACTCCGTGCATGAAGTGTTTGAGAACCGGCGCCAGCAACATGGCGAGAACGCCGAAGCCGATGCTGTACCAGCCAGCGGCGGAATATACCTCAACATAGGCCGTCAATGCCGCTCCCGGGTCGACGACTTCGCCGCCGATGGTTTCCGAGCCCGTCATGGCGGCGATCTGCCCCGAAACATAATTGCCCGCCGCCGAAGCCAGAAACCAGCAGCCCATCATCATGCCCACGACAGAGGGCACCGAAAGCTTGGTGGTCATGGACAGGCCAACCGGCGAAATGCACAGTTCCCCCGTGGTATGCAGCAGATACAGCAGCACCAGCCAGATCAGGCCCACCGCCACCGGGTCCGCCGCCCGGGAAGCCCCGTACACCAGAAACAGGAAGCCAAGCCCCAACTGAATCAGCGACAGGGCGAACTTCATTGGTGTGGAAGGCTCCAGCCCGCGCCGGTTCAGCGCCAGCCACAGCGCGCTGAACAGCGGCGCCAGCAGAATGATGAACGCCGCATTCACCGACTGGAATGCCGCCGCGGGAATTTCATAGCCGAAAACCACCCGATCCACATTGCGGTCGGTCATCAGGTTGAGCGAGGACCCCGTCTGCTCGAACAGTCCCCAGAACACGATCTGGTAACTCATCAGAAACAGGCACACCAGCATCCGGTTGCGGTCCTGTGGCTCGCAGCGAAGGAAGGAATAGGCCAGCACCACCAGGATCATCAGCGTAAGGAAAGTGGCCAGCAGCCCGCCCACCAGGGCGCGGTTCTGGATCAGTTGCCAGAAGACCAGCACCCCCACCAGGGAAAGCAGATAGATGGCCCATTCGGTATTGATCCCCGGCGCGAGCTTGCGCCGCAGCAATTGTGGATTGGCGGGCTCGCCGGCGTCGCCGAGCAGGGGCTGCCCCCGCAGGAACATCACCAGCCCCGCGAGCATACCGAGGCTGGCGGCGCCGAAACCCCAACTGAAACCGCCGTATTGCAGCAAAAAACCGCAGACCAGGGCGCCGAACATGGAGCCCACATTGATGCCCATGTAGAACAGGGTAAAGCCGCCGTCGCGGCGGGGGTCCTCCTTCTCATACAGCGAGCCCACCAGGGTGGAGATATTGGCCTTGAGAAAACCCACCCCCATGATGATCAGCGCCAGGGAAAAATAGAAAATCTGGAGATACACCGGGTCGCGCTCCACCACGACTTCGCCGTTGACCAGGGTTTCCACGGCGGGGCCGCCCTCGAACGCCATCCCGGTATGGCCGGCAATCAGCAGGATGGCGCCCAGGGTCACCGCCCGTTTGGCGCCAAGATAGCGGTCGGCGACGATGCCGCCGAGCACCGGTGTGATGTAGACCAGTGAGATATAGGCGCCGTAGATTCCGGCGGCCACCTGATCGGTAAACAGAAAATGCTGGGTCAGGTAGAAGATCAGCAGGGCGCGCATGCCGTAATAGCTGAAGCGCTCCCACATTTCGGTAAAGAAGCAGACCACCAGCCCCTTGGGATGGCCCAGGAATTCCCCGCTCGCCGCGGGGACGGTCATGCTGCCTTGCGCCATGCGTGGTTACCTCGTCTCAGGCGCCGGACCCAGCAGCAACTGCTGCCCCGGCAGAATGAGCGCATTGGGTGAGATTGCGTTGATACCTGCCAAAGTCGCCACATCGAGTCCGTTGCGGCGGGCGATGGCCCAGAGGCTGTCGCCAGCCTGCACGATGTATATCCTCGGGCTGTCCGGTTCCGCAAGAGGCTCCAGCGCCATATCCCCGCCGGGGCCGGGAATCGAGAGGTAGTCGCCGGCGATAATCAGGTCGCCGCGCAGGCCATTGTGGGAACGCAGCACATCCACCGGCACCGCCATGGCCCGGGCGATTCCGCCCAGGGTGTCTCCCGGCTGGATGAGATAGCGCTTGGCGCGAACCTGAATGATGTTTGGCGCCTCAAGCAGGGCGAGGCGCAGGGTTTGGGCCTTTTCCGCCGGCACGTGGAGAAAGTCCGGGTTGCCGTCCGGCGGCGTCCACCATTGCCGGAAGCCGGGATTCAGGCGGCGCAGCGCTTCCGGTTCCAGGCCCGCAAGTTCCGCGGCGATGGCGATACTCGCACCCGGTCCCACCCTGACCCTGGCGAGGGGTTCCTCATCCGCGATTTCGGGAAAACTGAAACGGGTTTTCCCGCCGCTATCGAGAATGCTCGCCAGGGCCAGAATCCGCGGCACGTGAATCTGGGTTTCCGCCGGCAGCGGCAATTGCCAGAAATCCACATCGGCGGCGGTTTCGCCGAGGTTCCGCAACAGGCGGCTGACATTGGCTGGCCCGGAATTGTAGGCGGCGAATGCCAGCAGCCAGTTGTCGGCGAAGCGCTGCCGCTGAATCTCGAGATAATCCAGCGCCGCCGTGGTGGATGCGACGGGGTCCCGGCGGCCATCGAACCAGGGGTCCACCCGCAGGCCAAGGCTGCGGCCGGTGCCCGCCATGAACTGCCAGGGACCCGCCGCCGCCCGGGGGGATACCGCGTTGGGATTGAAGCCGCTTTCCACAAAAGGCATCAATGCGATTTCCATGGGCAGGCCGCGCTGTTCGATCTGCTCCACGATACCGTGCAGGAAGGGTCGGGCGCGTTCCCCCACCTGCTCGAAATAGTCCGTCCGGCGGGCATACAGCCTCGCCTGCTCGATTACTTCCGGGCGGTCGTAATGCGCCTGCAATTGCAAGCCATCGGCAATCCGCCGCCACAGGCCGCTATGGATGGACTGCTCCCCAATTGATGGGAGGGACGGAGGGGGGGCATTGTGCATGGAATCCGCCGGGGCTTCGTCCGGGATCGGCCCAGGCCTGCCTTCCCGGGATTGCGATTCCGGCCCCGGACCGCCCGCCACCGCCGGGGCGGGCGTTTCCCCGCCGCTTTCCCCAAGCGGCGAAATGGCGCAGGAAGACAAGAGGCAGAGCAGACACCCCAGCTTGACCAAATGAACGGGCGGGGCGTTCAGAACTGATCCTTCCATTGGCGAATGGCGGCGAACACTTCGGTTTCATCCGTGACCGGGCGCCCGAGGCGCGACCCGGCGCTAGCGGCAAGCGCCGCTTCGCCGCAGCGCAGAAATGGGTTGGTGGCCAGTTCGAGTTCCAGGGTTGATGGCAGTGTCGGCTGGCCCTGTTCGCGCTTCTTTCTTTCGCTTTCCAGCCGCGACCGCAGCGCGGGATTGTCCGGGTCGGCGGCCACGGCGAAGGCGAGATTGGCCAGGGTGTATTCATGGGTGCAATGCACCGCGGTGGCCGGGGGCAGGGCGGTGAACTTGCGCAGGGATGCGAACATCTGCGCCGGGCTGCCTTCAAACAGCCGTCCGCAGCCGGCGGCGAACAGGGTGTCGCCGCAGAACAGCAGGGGACCGCCGTGGGCGCTGCCATCGTGATAGTAGGCGATGTGGTCCAGGGTATGGCCGGGCACTTCAAAAACCGCGAATTCGACGCCGAGGACCGCAACCCGGCTGCCTTCCCCGAGCGTCTCGGCGACTCCCGCAATGCCCGCCGGCCCATACACCCGGGGCTGGTATCCGCCGATCAAATCCGCAAGGCCGCCGGTATGGTCGTGGTGGTGGTGGGTAACCAGGATATCGCTGAGCGCAAGCCCCCGGCGGTCGAGAAATTCCCGCACCGGCGCCGGGTCGCCCGGGTCCACGACACAGGCATTGGCACCGTCATCGCCGATCAGGGTCCAGATATAATTGTCCCGGAAGGCGGGTATGGGGTGTATCTGTGAAATCATCCGGTAATTCTCATCCTGGCTTTTGTCCTGTCATTCTGCGCGAAGCGAAGCGTAGTCGCAGAATCTCTATGAGGGGCCGCTGCCTGAGATTCTGCGACTGCGCGCAGAATGACAGGACAAGAGCGCACCGAATGACGGGTAGCCTGATTCATTTCCAGATGCGACATGTTATAGACTAAATCATGGCTGAACAATTCCATGCTTGCGAAGACCCGGGGATGACACCCCGGCGTCTCGCGGAAATGACCGACGCCTGGTTTCGTTCTTCCCAGGGCGCCGCCGTGGCCCGGATCGAAACCCGCCTGCTGAAACCCATGCTCGGGCAATTGTTCGGCTACCGCATCCTGCAACTCGGTTGTTCCGGCGACCGCTCCTTTATTGAACAGAGTTCGCTGTACCACAAGATCCGCTTCGCGCCGGTGTACCGGCCCGGCGCCGGGCTGGCCGTGGCCGACGCCGAGGAATTACCCCTGGCCAGCGACAGCGTCGACGCCATTCTGCTCTACCACGCCCTCGACTTCGCCGGCGACAGCCATCGCCTGCTGCGGGAGGCCCACCGGGTGCTTCGCCCCGGCGGCAGAATGCTCATCGTGGGCTTCAATCCCTGGAGCAGTTGGGGACTGTGGCGCCTGTTCCGCCGCCGCGGCGGCATACCCTGGGGCGCCCGTTTCATCGCTCCGGGCAGATTGGCGGATTGGCTGCGCCTTCTTGACCTGCAGGTGGACAGCATCCGCTACGGTCTGCATTCAATTCCCCTGCGGCGCAAGCCCCTGCTGCGCTTCGCCCGCGGTTGGGAGCGTTTCGGCCAGAAGATCAATTCGCCTTTCGGCGGCGCCTATATCATTCTCTGCGTCAACCAGGTCAGGCCGGTCATGCCGATCATGCGCAAGTGGCTACCCCCCTTGCGGGCGCGAACCGGCGGCGCCGTTGTAGCCCTCGAAGGCCGCAGCGCAAGGAGCCGGCAGTCCTGAATCCCGCAGCGGGCACAGTGGAGTTGTTCACCGACGGCGCCTGCCGCGGCAATCCCGGCGCCGGCGGCTGGGGCGCGGTGCTGCGTTATGGGGAAAAAGAAAGGGAAATCCATGGCGGCGCCAGCCAGACCACCAACAACCGCATGGAACTCACCGCCATCATCATGGCGCTGAAGGAACTCAAGCGGCCGTGCCGGGTGCGGATCACCACCGACTCGCAGTATGCGCTCAAGGGAATCAGGGAATGGATGCCGAACTGGAAAAAACGCAACTGGAAAACCGCAAACAGGAAGCCCGTCCTCAACCAGGACCTGTGGCGGGAACTCGATCAGCTTGCAAGCGGGCACCAAATCGCCTGGCAATGGGTGCGGGGCCATAGCGGCCATCCGGAAAACGAGCGCGCCGACCGCCTCGCCAATCGCGGCATCGATGAATTGACGGGCTCCTAGGGAGAAAACCACATGCGCATCGTCGCGCTGGATACCGAAACCACCGGCCTCGAACTTGGCGAAGGCCACCGCGTCATCGAAATCGGCTGCGTGGAAATCGTCAACCGCAGGCTTACCGGCCGCGAGTTCCATCGCCTGCTCAACCCCGGTCGTGAAGTGGACGCCCAGGCTTTCGAGGTCCACGGCATCAGCGACGAGCAGCTCCGGCACGAACCCGGCTTTGCCGAAGTGGAAGCGGAATTCATCGACTTCGTCCGCGACGCCGAAGTCATCGTCCATAACGCCGCCTTCGATGTGGGATTCATCGACATGGAACTTTCGCTTACGCCTTCCGCCCTGAGCCATCTCGAGGCGGCCTGCGAAATCACCGACACCTGGCAAATGGCCAAAAACCGCCATCCGGGCCAGCGCAACAGCATCGACAGCCTCTGCAAGCGCTACGACATCGACGCCAGCGCCCGGGAAAAACACGGTGCCCTGCTCGACGCCCAGTTGCTCGCCCAGGTCTGGCTCGCCATGACCGGCGGCCAGATCAGCCTCTCACTCGGCGAAGAATCCCGCCCCCGCCCGGCCATGCCAGTCGCCAACCCATCCGAACCCGGCAAGAGCAGGGCGCTAGCCACCCGCAAACCCACCCCGGAAGAGCTGGAAACCCACCGCAAACTCCTGCAAAAAATCGACAAGCTGTCCATGAACGGCTGCCTTTGGCTGCAACTCGAAGCAGAGTAGCTTCCGGTCTATCGAGCCACACATTGAGCGACGGACCGAAGCCTCTGTCGCTATCCCGCACCAGAGCCCCGGCATGTCAGGATTCGGGGGATTCGGCAAGACGAATCCCGCCATGCAGCGCCGCCAGCTACCCATCGGCATCCAGAGCTTCCGCACCCTCCGGGATGACGGCTGCTATTATGTCCAAGACGCCCCTGATCCACCGGCTGGTGAGCCAGGGCCGCGCTTGCATGGCGCGGCGGAACCCGACTGCAACGGTCCAGACAAAAATGGGTTGGACAAAGGAATTCTTCGTGGATAACTGATACCCTTACCTGTTCGAGCACCCAAAAACGAGACGATTCCTCAGGAGGATTTCATGAGATTTGCAGTTATGGCGAGCGCAATGGCGCTGACCTTGGCGGCTTGGTCCAGCAATGCGGCATTTGCGGCAGAAAACCTGTCGGCCGACGCCAGTCTGGAAGCGGTCATCAACCACGAACGCCGGGACGGGAACCGGGGCCGCGATGAATGGCGCAATCCGCTGGAGACGCTGTCCTTCTTCGGAATTGAGCCGGACATGACGATCGTCGAGGTCTTTCCCGGCAATGGCGGCTGGTACTCCCAGATCCTGACCCCGCTCACAGCCGGGCGGGGTCGTCTGATCGGCGCGACCTATCCGGAAAGCCTGTTCCGCCAAATCTTTTCCACTTGGGATGAAGCCGCCGCCGAGCGCACCGGCGCCGATATTACCCAGATGGGCCGGTATCTGAGCGTTGCGGGAGTCGAAAGCGCGCAACCGATAGTTGGCTACGCGATCGACGATATTCCCGACCGGGAGAACGGTCAGGCCGATGCGGTCCTCTACTTCCGGGCGATGCACCACCTGTTCCGGTTCGATGAACCCGTTATCGATGCGGCTCTGGCCGAAACCTACGATGTACTCGCCTCGGGCGGCGTGGTCGGAGTGGTTCAGCACCGCGCGCCGGAAGACGCCGATCCCGGGTTTGCCAACGGCAATAACGGATACCTGAAACAGAGCGATGTCGTCGCCGCGTTCGAACGGGCGGGATTCGTTTTCGAGGAAGCCAGCGAGATAAACTCCAATCCAAACGATTCCGCCGACAGCTTCGTATGGCGTTTGCCGCCGACGACAACCGACAACCCGGATACGCAGGCGATCGGCGAATCGGATCGCATGACCTTGAGGTTCCGCAAGCCGTAACAGCGGTTTCAGCCTGTCCCGAAGAAGTCCCGGCTTTCCGCCGGGACTTCTTGCTTCGCTGCTTCCCATTCTTTTCCCCCATATTTCCCCGAACTTGAAGATTTCCGTTAACTCCGCTCTTCCGCCCGGGCGCGAGCGGCCGTCTCAGGGCAATTCGCTTGAAACATTGGGGCCTGTCCCCATATAGGGTTTCGCGGATCGTGGTTGGGATGGCGAAGCATGAGCAAGACTGGGGATTCCGGGACAGGGGAAGAGTCGGCGGCTGCGGAACAGGACACCGGGGCGGAACCGGCGGAACAAGCTGCCGAAACCGGGGGCGAGTTGTCGCTGAAAGAAGCGCTGGAGCGTCTGGCGGCAGCAGAAGCCGAAAGCCGCGAGGCCCGGGACAAGCTGCTGCGGGTCCAGGCTGAGATGCAGAATCTGCGGCGCCGCACCGAGCAAGATATCGAGAAAGCCCTCAAGTTTGGCCAGGAGAAGTTCGGCAGCGAGTTGCTCATGGTCATGGACAATCTCGAACGCGCCGCCGAAGCGGCGGGCAAGCACGATGACGGCGAAGCGGAAAACCAGGTGGTCAAGGCGATTCACGAAGGCGTGAACCTGACCCTCAAGAGCTTTGTCGACTGTTTTGCCAGATTCCAGATCGAAGCCGTGGACCCGGAAGGCGAGCCCTTCGACCCCGCTTTGCATCAGGCGATGTCGATTCAGGAAAACGATGAGGTGGAGCCCAATACCGTGATTTCGGTCATGCAGAAGGGCTATACCCTGCATGGCCGGGTGCTGCGGCCGGCCATGGTGGTGGTAGCCACCGAAGCGGGCGCAAAATCAGGGGGCTGAACCGGCCCGAGCCCGTGGAAACAGGAACCCGCGCACTTGAAACTGAAGATCTCGCGGCAATATACCTATTCATGGCGGCCCGCAAGCTGAGCGGCCCGCGGATTCAGTGGAGACATCGAACATGGGAAAGATCATCGGCATCGACCTGGGAACCACCAATTCCTGTGTGGCGATCATGGAGGGAGGCGAACCCCGGGTTATCGAGAACTCGGAAGGCGATCGCACCACTCCGTCCATTGTCGCCTACAGCAAGGATGGCGAGACGCTGGTGGGGCAGCCCGCCAAGCGGCAGGCCATTACCAATCCGGATAACACACTGTTCGCCATCAAGCGATTGATAGGCCGCCAGTACAAGGACAAAGTGGTGCAGAAGGACATCAAGATGGTGCCTTACAAGATCGTCAAGGCGGGCAATGGCGACGCCTGGATGGAAGTCAACGGCAAGCAGATGTCGCCGCCGCAGATTTCGGCCCAGACCCTGATGAAGATGAAGAAGACCGCCGAGGACTATCTCGGCGAGGAAATCAGGGAGGCCGTGGTCACGGTTCCCGCCTACTTCAACGATTCACAGCGCCAGGCGACCAAGGACGCCGGCCGCATCGCCGGACTCGACGTCAAGCGAATCATCAACGAGCCCACCGCGGCGGCCCTCGCCTATGGCATGGACAAGCGCACCGGTGATTCCACCATCGCCGTGTACGACCTGGGCGGCGGCACCTTTGATATTTCCGTCATCGAAATCGCCGAAACCGATGGCGAACACACTTTTGAAGTGCTCTCCACCAATGGCGACACTTTCCTCGGCGGCGAGGATTTCGACCTGCGCCTCATCGACTATCTCGCCGATGAGTTCAAGAAAGAACACGGCATGGACCTGCACAATGACCCGCTGGCCCTGCAGCGCCTGAAGGAGGCCGCGGAAAAGGCCAAGATCGAGTTGTCCTCCTCCCAGCAGACCGAGATCAATCTGCCCTATGTCACCGCCGACGCCAGCGGCCCCAAGCACTTGGTGCAGAAACTCACCCGGGCCAAGTTCGAATCCCTGGTGGAGGATTTGGTGGACCGCACTCTCGGTCCGGTGAAGATCGCCCTCGAGGACGCAGGCATCGATCCTTCCACCATCAACGATGTGGTGCTCGTGGGCGGTCAGACCCGCATGCCGCTCGTGCAGCAGAAAGTCGCCGACTTTTTCGGCAAGGAAGCCCGGCGGGACGTGAATCCCGATGAGGCCGTCGCCGTGGGCGCAGCCATTCAGGCCGCCGTGCTCGCCGGCGATGTCACCGACGTCCTGTTGCTCGACGTCACGCCGCTTTCCCTCGGTATCGAAACCCTTGGCGGCGTGGCCAGTGCGCTGATCGACAAGAACACCACGATTCCCACCAAGAAGACCCAGGTCTTCTCCACCGCCGACGACAATCAGACCGCGGTCACGATTCATGTGGTCCAGGGCGAGCGCAAGCAGGCGACCCAGAACAAGTCGCTCGGTCGTTTTGATCTCACCGACATCCCGCCGGCGCCCCGGGGCATGCCCCAGATCGAGGTTTCCTTCGATCTCGACGCCAACGGCATCCTCAATGTGTCCGCCAGGGACAAGGCCACCGGCAAGGAGCAGTCCATCGAGATCAAGGCTTCCAGCGGCCTGTCGGACGAGGAAATCGAGAAGATGGTCCGGGACGCCGAAGCGCATTCCGCCGAGGACAGGAAGTTCGAGGAACTCATCACCGCGCGCAATACCGCCGACGGCCTGATTCACGCCACCCGCAAGACCATCGATGAAGCCGGCGACAAGGCCAGCGACGAAGAGAAAGCCGCCATCGAAGACGCCATCGGCAAGCTCGAAGAGGCCGTCAAGGGCGACCATCTTGCCGCCATTGAAGAAGCCACCAAGGCGCTGACCGAGGCTTCCACTCCGGTGGTGCAGAAGATGTATGCAGAACAGGCTTCCCAGGCGGAAGGCGCCGCGGGGGAGGCGGAGCCCGGTTCCGGCAACAAGGCCGACGACGAAGCCGTCGACGCGGAGTTCGAAGAGGTCAGGGAAGAAAACAAATAGGCCGCGACATTGGAGCCGAGCATGCCTCGGTCTTACTGCGCGGCCCCTCTGCCGTATTGCGCGTAGCGGAGCCGCCCCTCTGTCATTCTGCGCGTAGTCGCAGAATCTCCTTGAAGGGGCTACTACCTGAGATTCTGCGACTACGCTCCGCTGCGCGCAGAATGACAGGAGTTGTTGGCACGCAGGTTTACCGAACGGGGGCAGACTCCCCAGGCCCGGCTGGTACCGTAAATGGCAAGCAAACGCGACTATTATGATGTCCTCGGCGTAAGCCGGGACGTTGACACAGCCGAGTTGAAAAAGGCCTACCGGCGCACCGCCATGAAGCACCACCCGGACCGCAATCCGGGCGACAAGGAATCCGAAGCCAAATTCAAGGAAGCCAGCGAGGCTTTTGAAGTCCTGTCCGACCAGCAAAAACGCTCGCGCTACGACCAGTTCGGCCATGCCGGCGTGGAAGGTCAGGCCGGGGGCGCCGGGGCGGCGGATTTCGCCGACATCTTTGGCGATATTTTCGGCGACATTTTCGGCGGGCGTCATGGCGCCCGCGGCGGCGGTCGTCGCCAGGGCGCCGACCTGCAATACCATCTCGAACTCAATCTCGAAGAAGCCGTCCAGGGCGTATCGCGCAACATCCGCGTACCCACCCGGGTGCGCTGCACCGCCTGTGGCGGCAGCGGCGCGCGCCGGGGCACCGAACCCGTAACCTGCACCGCCTGCGGCGGCGTGGGTCAGGTCCGCATGCAGCAGGGCTTCTTTTCGGTGCAGCAGACTTGCCCCCGCTGCCGCGGCGAAGGCAAGCAGATCAAGGACCCCTGTTCCACCTGCCGCGGCGCCGGCGCCGTGGAAGAATCCCGCACCCTGTCGGTGAAAGTGCCCGCCGGCGTCGATAGCGGCGACCGCATCCGGCTTTCCGGCGAAGGCCAGGCCGGCCCCCGGGGCGGACCTTCCGGCGATCTCTACGTAAGAATCGAAGTCCGCCCGCATCCGGTTTTCGAACGCGACGGCGCCGACCTGCACTGCGATATCCCCATCAGCTTTGTTGACGCCGCCCTCGGCAACCATCTCGAAGTGCCGACGCTCAGCGGCCGGGTAAAACTCAAGATTCCCGCGGAAACCCAGACCGGCAAACTGTTCCGCCTGCGCGGCAAGGGCATCACCCCGGTTCGCGGCGGCCCGCCCGGCGATTTGCTGTATCGCCTCGTGGTTGAAACGCCGGTCAAGCTCACTTCGCGCCAGCGCGAGTTGCTCGAAGAGTTCCGCGAAATTCAGGAAGAGCAGGGCAGCCGCCAGTCCCCCAAGCGGCAAAGCTGGTTCGACGGGGTCAAGCGTTTCGTCGAAAGTCTGCGGGGCTGAAGGTCGCCGCCGCCAGCCAGGATCGACGCAGCCGCGCCGTGTTGATCATGACGCCGGTTATCGACATGGCGGTCATCATCAGGCCAAGGACGAACCAGAGCAGCTTGGTCCCGATCCCCCCGAAATAGCCGAAATGCAGCGGATCCGAGGCTTCCGAAATGCGCGTGTGGAAGTCGAGATCCTCGCCCCGGTAGCTGCCGACGACGGCAAGGCTTGCCGGATCGATATGGACGCCATTGGCCCGGGGCCGAACCAGTACGGCGGACATTTCTCCCTGAATCGTCAAGGGTGCGCTCGCATTGCCGGGGAACAGGATGCGGCCGGGTTCGAGCCCCGCGAGTTCGCTTCTCGCGTTTTGCAGCGCGAGATCGATCGCGGCGCCGTCGAATTGTTGCGGCAGGGCGGCGTTTCTGTCGGCCATTTCCCTCTCCGCCGCGGGAAAAGGCGGCGCCCGGCCG
>JAJDSZ010000106.1 GCA_022827425.1 Pseudomonadales bacterium
GGGCCTGACTCGGCCTGACCGCGGAGATCTTCCGAGGTCTGCACGAGCAGGTCGCCCATGACCATCTGGATCGAATGGCCGGTGCCGCCGGTCTGCGGGGTCTCCACGCCTTCGAGCAATGGATTGTCGGCGATATTGGGCGGCGTCTCGCCTACGGGAATGTCCCACAGCTTTTCGCCGGTATTCATGTCGTAGGCCGCCAGGCCCATCAGCAATGGCTTGTACACCGGCAGACCCTGGATATTGGGCAGGAACTCGCGGCCCATGCCCGGCGCCCAGGCGGCGACCGTCGTGCCCGTGGTCGGCGTATGTCGTTCGCGTCCGCGCCAGGCTTCTTCCGAGTAGCCCGGCAGGCCGCGTTCCTCGTCGACGCCGTTGGTCGGCTCCATGAAGCGCGGCGCGCTGCACGTGCGCCGGTGCGAGGCGTACATGATTCCCGTGGTCGGGTCGGCTATGGGCGGGTGGTAGATGTTCAGGCCGCCGACGCAGCCGACGTTGTTGCGATATTCGTTCTCGTGGGGCCAGGGCAGCGGCGGCACGTAAAGCCCCCCAACCCTGAACTCCGAGAGGATTTGCCGCGCCTGCTCGCGCAATTCCGGCGTATAGTCGATGATGAACTCTTCGGTGATGCCGTCGATGACGATGCGGTCGAGCGGCTCGGGCCGGGTCGGGTATGGCTGGGTCGCGGCGGTGTAATTGCCGGGCACCTGGGTCTGGAAAACAGGGCGATCCTCGATCGGCCAGATCGGCTCGCCGGTGGCGCGATTGAAGGCGAATATCAGCCCCTGTTTCGTGTTCTGGATCAGCGCCGGAATTTCTTCTCCGTCGACGACCAGATCGAGCAGGACCGGCGCGGTGGGAATGTCGTAGTTCCACTGGTCGCTGCGGTGAATTTGGAAATGCCAGCGGCGCTCGCCGGTGGCGGCGTCGAGCGCCAGCACGCTGCCGCCGAACAGGTTGTGGCCCGGCCGGTGCCCGGCATAGGACTGTACGGTGGAAGCATTGGTGACGATGTAGACCAGGCCGAGTTCCGGGTCGGCGGCGGCGGGCGCCCAGGACGACATGTCGCCGGACCACTGCCAGGCGTCGTTTTCCCAGGTTTCGTGGCCGTATTCGCCGGGACGCGGAATGACGTGGAATTTCCACAGCCGCTCGCCCGTACGAAGGTCATAGCCCATGATGTCGCCGGGCACGTTTTCGATGCGCGTCTGGTCGTAGCTCGGTTCGTGTCCCACGAGCACCACGGCCACGCCATTGACGACGATGGGCGGCGAGGAAGCGGTGACCATGCCGAGTTCGCGCGGAATGCCGTGGTCGGGATCGTAGACGCCGCCCTCGAATTGCCAGTCTATCCAGCGCTGCCAGTCGTCCACCAGCGGCGGAATCAGGTCGACGACGCCGGTTTCGGAGAAATCCGGCAGTCCGGTCGGGGCGCCCCAGTTTTCCAGCGGCCGGCCGGTTCTGGCGTCAAGCGCCCAGAGGAAGAAGGCCGGGGAGGTGTAAAGAATCACGCCGCGGCCGTCGAGTTCGGCCCAGGCGACGCCCTTGCCGAAATCGGTGCGCGGCGAACGCAGATAGCGCATGGTTTCCGGTTCGCGAAAGGTCCATAGCGTTTCGCCTGTCGCCGCGTCGATCGCCGCTACCTGCCGGCGCTGGCCGACCACCGTATAGAGGATTCCATCGGCGAAAACCGGTGTCGAGCGAAAGGTGTATTCGACCCGCGGGCCGAAATTGTCGCCGCGCCAGGACCAGGCGACTTCGAGTTCGGCAAAGTTGTCGGCGTTGATCTGGGTCAGATGGGGGGAAGAGCGCGTATGTCCGGCATCGCCGCCGAGAAATCGCCATTCGCCCTGCTCGACCCCGGTCAACTGGGCGGACGCGGGCAGGACGGCGGCCAGCGCCGAGGCCGCGAGCCAGCGCGCCATGACCGATCCCCGAACTCCGCGATTCATGGTTGTGTCGTTGTACATGACTTTCGCTCCCCGGCCCGGCAGCCGCAAAGATCAACGATTCCAAAGGCAGTTCATCGTATCAACTTGCGGTCAGGGCGCAAGTGAGAATTTTCCTCCCGCGATCACGCTCCGTCGTCGAGTGACAGCAATTCGGCATTGCCGCCGGTCGCGACAGTGTTGACGGTAACCACCCGCTCCGTGGCGAAGCGGGGCAGGTAATTCGGTCCGCCGGCTTTCGGCCCCGTGCCCGACAGCCCACGGCCGCCGAAAGGTTGAGAGCCCACCACGGCGCCGATCATGTTGCGGTTGGCGTAGACATTGCCCGCGCCCACTGCCGCGGCGGCCTGCTCGACGCGCGACTGGATGCGAGTGTGGATGCCGAAGGTCAGGCCATAGCCGGACCGGTCGATTTCCAGCAAAACGCTGGTGAAGTCCCGCTCCTTGAAGCGAATGACATGGAGAATCGGACCGAAATGTTCCCGGTCCAGCTCTCCGATCTTGTGTATGCGCGCCAGGCTCGGCGCGACGAAACAACCGTTTTCGCATTCTTCCGAGAGCGCCGCCTGATGCAGGAGCCGGCCGCGCTTCCGCAGATCGCCGATATGCGCTTGCAGCGAACCGGCGGCGGATTCCGAAATGATCGGACCCAGGTCGGTTTCGATTCGGGACGGGTCGCCGATGCGAAGTTCGTCCATCGCGCCGCGAATCAGGACAATGGCCTGGTCGGCGATCTCTTCCTGCAAATACAGGGCCCGCAGCGCCGAACAGCGCTGGCCGGCGCTGAGAAAGGCCGAGCGGATCACATCGTCGGTGACTTGTTCGAGCAAGGCTGTCGAATCGACGATCATGGCGTTCTGACCCCCGGTTTCGGCGATCAGCGGGGCGATCGGGCCTGGCTTTTCCGCCATGGCCCGGTTGATCCTGCGCGCGGTTTCGGTGCTGCCGGTGAACGCGACGCCGGCGCTCAGCGGGTGCCTTACCATTCGCTCGCCCACGGCGCCGTCGCCGATCAGCAGATTGCAGACTTCATCCGGCACTCCCGCCGCATGCAACAGCCGCACGGCCTCGCAGGCAATGATCGGCGTTTCCTCGGCCGGTTTGGCGACGACGGCGTTGCCCGCCGCGAGAGCGGCGCAGACCTGCCCGCAGAAAATCGCCAGCGGGAAATTCCACGGGCTGATGCAAACGAAAACGCCGCGGCCGCCGAGTTGCAGTTCGTTGCTTTCTCCGGTGGGGCCGGGCAGGGCGATGCCCTCTCCGAATCTTTCGCGCGCCTG
>JAJDSZ010000072.1 GCA_022827425.1 Pseudomonadales bacterium
ACCCGAGCGCGGCGCGTAGCGGCCGGTCAGCAGGCCGGCGCGGCTTGGCGTACACACGTTGGAGGCGGCGTACCAGTTGGTCATGATGACGCCTTCTTCCCCGAGCCGGTCGATATTGGGCGTGTCGATCGCCGTGGCGCCGAAGGCGGACAGGTCGCCGTAACCGAGATCGTCGACGAAGACGACGATGATGTTCGGGCGCGGCGGCTCATTGCCCGCAACAGAAGTTTCCTGGGCCGCGGCGGCAAGCGGCAGCCAAAGCGCAAGCATTGCCGGCAAGGCGATGAGGCGGCGAATCGGATTGTGTGTCGGCTTTTGCTTCATTTTTCGATTCTCACGACCTGACTTTCGGTGTACCCGTAGCGGACGGCTTTCGCTTCGAGTATCTGGCCCGGCTGGAGTTCCACCGGTCCGGTATAAAGCTGCCACGGACCTTCGTCGATACGGTAACCGATCGAGGCGCCGGGTGTTGCAGAGTACAAAGCGAAGCGGCCGTCGGCAAGTTCGGCGGCGGGGGAGGCGGTTTCGGGGTGTTCCAGGCCCGGCCACATGCGCTCCACCATCGCCACTTCGCCGTCTGCCGACCAATCGGGCGCACGCGCATTGAAACGGGCCATCGCCGCGCGCATCCGCGCGAGTTGCGCCGTGTATTCCGCATCGGCGGCGAGATTGTCGAGTTCGTAAGGGTCCGCCCGGAGATCGTACAGCTCTTCTTGCGGCCGGTTCCGGCTGAAATATTGCGCGATATGCGGCGGCAGTTCTCCCGCCGCCTCCAGCCGCCAGAGTTCCTGCATCGAGCGCAGCATGTCGCGGTAGGCGAGATGTCTGAAGAAGGGCTGGTCGTTCCGGTAATTGCGAATGTATTTCCAGCGATGATCGCGCACCGCGCGCAGGTAATCGGGAACTTCGTCATGCCGGTCCGCAGCGGCGTGGATGTAGCCTCGCTCCGGGCCCGCGTGATCGCCGAGAAAGATCCGGCCGGTCATCCATGCGGGAACCTCGATGCCGGCGAGATCGAGCACGGTCGGCGCGATATCGACGAAGCTCACGAGTTCGCCACTGCGCGTTCCCGCGCCATGGCCGTCGGGCCAGCGCACCATGAAGGGCACATGCAGCCCGCTGTCATAGAGCGAGCGCTTGGCGCGCGGCAATCCGTCGCCGTGATCGGCGGTGACAATGACGATGGTGTTGCCGGCCAGCCCGTCTTCCTCGAGTTCGGCGAGCAGGCGTGCCAAAGTCTGTTCGGTATGGAAGATGTTGTCGAGCATCTGCGCGTATTCGGCGCGCACCGGTTCGGTGTCGGGCAGGAAGGGCGGCAGTTCGAGCGCGGCGGGATCGTGTACCGGCTCGCGGCCGGCGCGTTCCCGCCGCAAATTCTCCAGCGTTGCGGGTGTGATCGGATGACTGTCGGGGTCGAGGTCGAGCGGGAAATTCCGGCTTTCGTGCGTTTGCACGAGATTGACCATGGCGAAAAACGGTTGCTCTTCACCGCGCCCTCGCCAGGGATGGTCAGCGTTCGTCTCGTCCCAGATCGTGAACGGTCCGCCTGAAATGTTCAGGTCGAGTTGATAGTCGGTCTTGCCGTTGTTGCTGGTGTAATAGCCCGCCGCGCGCAGCAATTCGGGATAGGCCTTCACATGTGGAGGCGGCACCGCCGTGTAGGGAAGCCGCGAGCCGTCGGGAAGCGTCACGCCTTGTTGCGCGCGCATCTGCTGGGCGCCGATCGATTGTTGATGCATGCCCGTGGCAAGCGCCGCCCGGCTCGGGCTGCATACTCCAGCCGTAGTAAAGACCTTTTCGTAAAGCACTGATTGTTGGGCAAAATCATCGAGCACCGGTGTGCGAGCCTGGGCGTCTCCGTAGGCGCCGATATGCGGGCTCATGTCTTCGAACACGACGAGCAGGAAATTGGTCCGGCTTTCGGTGGAACTGGAAATGCCGGGCTTGACGGCGAGCGCCAGCGCCAGCAGAAGCGCGCAGAATTTGCAGATTTTCCCGGGCATTGCCTCTCCCGCCCCGACTAGTCCATTATTCGTCAGCATTGTCACAGATGCGAAGGGTATCAGGAATGAGCGGACCGGCGGGTGGATTCGAGCCCAGACCCATGAAAATCAGCGTGCTTACGGCGGCGCTGCAAGAGCTGACGCCGCGCGAGCAGCGCGATGCGGATCCGGACCTGGCGGTGGAGGAATGGCTGGCGTTCTCGCGCGACATCGGCTCGCCCTACATCCAGTTGTCGTCGGCCTTGCATCCGAGCGTCAGCGACGTGCCCGCCGAGGCAATGCTGGACCCGGTCGCGAATACGCTCGACCTGCGTGAACCGTTCAACGGGAAGCGCGCCGAACGCGTCAAGGCCGCGATGAAGGATACGGGCGTCGGGCTTTCGGACCTCGCCTATTTCGACAACATGCTCGTTGCCGACGATGCGGCGCGCCGCGCCAAGCACGAATTCATGCTGCGCGTTTTCGACGCGGCGGTGCTGCTTGAGACGGACGCGGTATGCGGCTTCGTCGGGCGCAATTACGATCTCGAAATGGATCCCAACCTCGAGATGTTCGAGCGGGAATTCATACCGCTGCTGAAAGAGGCGAAGGCCCGGGGGCTGACGTTTCGCGTCGAGCAATGCCCCATGCCCGGCTGGACGCCGCTCGATCGCTGGCATAACAACATCGCCTATGCGCCGGGGCCCTGGATCGCCTTGCATCGCATCTGCGAAAAACACGGCGTCGGCGACCAGTTCCGGGTTCACTACGATCCCTCGCACTCGGTCCTGATGGGCCAGGACACCCGCTCGATGTTCCAGTACCTCAAGGACGAAGGCTATGGCTTCCTGATCGACGGTTTCCACGTCAAGGGGCAGGTCGTCGATTCGAAAGGCATATCGGCCTGGGGCTACGGCGGCCAGACCATGGAACGCGGCGACTGGGCAGGCAGCGCGCCATCCGGCAATCCCGCCGACCAGGTAAACGCCTGGAAGAAGCAGGTCGCCATCTGCGAGCACGAACTGCCGGGCACGGCTAGACACGACCCCCTGGCCTATCTGCAAAACCGCACCGTCGACTGGCTCGATCACCAGCTAGCGGCGCGTGAACTGCTCGACATCGATCCGGCCGAGATGTACCTCGTCGTCGAGCACGAATATCCGCCCGCCCGCATCCAGGACAAGGACAAGCTGGCGCCCATCCTGGAAGGGTCGGTCGCGTTTACCAGGGCCATCGACGAAGCGGCGGCGGCGATGTACGCGCTGCAACACGAGGTAATGGCCGCGCAGGGAATTCCCGTGCAAGGCGTGGGGCGGGAGGCCTATCGTTCATGAGCAGACTCCGGGCGGGAATCGTCGGCGGCGGCCAGGGCGCTTTCATCGGCGCCGTCCATCGAATCGCCGCGGAACTCGACAACGAGGCGCGGGTAGTCGCCGGCGCCATGTCTTCCGACCCCGAAAAGGCGAAGGCGAGCGCCGAAGCCTGGCATCTCGAACGGACCTACGATTCCTATGAGGCCATGGCCGCCGAAGAAGCGGCGATCGAGGACGGCATTGACTACGTCATAATCGCAACGCCGAACAATCTTCATCTTCCGGTCGCGAAGGCGTTTCTCGAAGCAGGCATCCACGTCGTCTGCGACAAGCCGCTGGCGTCGAACCTCGACGACGCGCGGGAACTGGGGGAAATCGTGGCAAGCAGCGGCAAACTGTTTGCCCTGACGCATACCTACAGCGGCTATCCGATGGTCCGCGAGGCCCGCGATTTCGTCGCGGGCGGCAGGCTGGGCGAATTGCGCAAGGTCCAGGTCGAATACAACCAGGACTGGCTCATGGAACCGCTGGAACGCCAGGGCAACAAGCAGGCCGAATGGCGCACGGATCCCGCGCGCTCCGGCGTCAGTTGCTG
>JAJDSZ010000015.1 GCA_022827425.1 Pseudomonadales bacterium
TTCGGATGGGCGTCCGGCGCCGCCAGCACCAGGCTGAGCAGTGGGTCGTCGTCAATCTCCGAAGGAAATGCGTACTTGCCGGTGCAAACGCCGAGCACCACGGCGTAGTCCGCTTCAAGTCCCTTGGCGCCATGAATGGTCCGCCAGGAGAAGCGCAATCCCGGGTAGCGCGATCTCAGCGATGTCATATGGCGCGGTCGAAGATGCTTGTATCGGCCCAGCAGCAGCACTTCCGACGTTCCTTCGTGCCGGCGCGCATCGTCGGCAATTCTGTCGAGCGCTTCTTTCAGTAATGAGAGGCTGTTGTCGTCAGGGAGACCGATCTGCACGGCAGGCCGGTTCGCCTTGTTCGCGGAGCGGACTTTCTTGCGGATTTGCGCGGGATTGCGCAACACGAATTCGGTGGCGACCTCGGCGATGTGATCGGAGCAGCGGAACGTCGTTTCCAGGTCGATCCGCTCGTAATCGCCGAAGCGCTTGCCGAATTCCTGCATGACCGCGATGTCGGAGCCGGCGAACCGGTAGATCGCCTGCCTCCGACGCCATGTGTTTGAAATTGTCAATATAAGTAAACTACAAGTTACTAAATTCGAATACTTTCAAACTTGTTTTTGGTTTGGAGAGGTGTTATTTTCGCTAGTATGAGTTATCAAAAACGCACAATGTTAAACCAGTTGCATCGCCTCCTGCCCGAGGGGCTGGTGGGGGATGCCGCCTGGTTTTCCCGCATGGGCTATCCGAGTTCGCTGCGTAGCCGATATGTTGCGAGCGGTTGGTTGCAACCGGTGGCGCGGGGTGTGTTCCGGCGCCCGCTTCACAAACCGGGACTGGATGATGCGATGGCGCCATTGCGGTGGCAACACATAGTGGTTTCGCTGCAAATGGTGATGGAGCGTCCGATTGTCGTGGGTGGGCGCACAGCGTTGGAACTGCATGGCTTTGCGCACTACCTGTCGAGCGAGGGTCCGAGGGAGATTCATCTCTATGGCGATGAGAGGGCGCCTGGATGGCTCAACAAGCTTCCGATCGCCACGCCTTTCGTTTTCCACAATGCCCGCAAGCTGTTCCGCTCCGAGCCTATTGCAAATGGTCTCGCGGGGCTGAAATCCGAAATGGCCGCAAGTGAAACTTCGCGCGATACGCCGATCCACGGCAGTCTGACCTGGCGACGATTCGGCGACGGTGACTGGCCGGTTGTGCTGTCGACACCGGAGCGGGCTGTGCTGGAATTGCTGGATGAGCTACCTGGTTTCGAGACCTTTCACCAGGTTGACATGCTGATGGACGGCCTGACCAGTCTCAGTCCGCACCGCATGAGCCGCTTATTGAGAGAATGTCGAAGCGTGAAGGTGAAACGATTGTTTCTGTGGTTTGCTGAACGCCACGGCCACCCGTGGCTGAGCCGCCTTGATCGCGACGGCATCGATCTCGGCAAGGGAAAGCGAATGCTGGTGCGGCACGGGAAGCTCGATCCTACGTACCAGATCACGGTTCCGAAGGAAATCGCCGCCAATGGATGACCAATATCGGCGCCTCGAATCCCCATTCTTCAGGTTTTCGGCAATTGCGGTATCGGTTGGCCCACGCAGAGTGTCTCCATCTAGCCGGAATTGCCGGTGGCGGATTGTGGCGCCACGGGTTGAACCTGCCAAAAAATCAAGTTAAATCAACGCACTGCCGATGGCTGCGGCCAAAAGTATCCCGTATAGCGCAAGCAAGCCGGTCAATAAATAATTTTTCGTAGACTCCACTTCTTTCTTGGTCGCCAAATGTTCCGTCAAAAATTCCAAGTTGGCTTTGCTGTCCGCTTTCAGGGCGGCGATGCTAGCCTTGTTATCCTCTCGCAGGGCGGTGAAGCTGGCTTGAGTCTCCTTTCTAAAGGCGGCAAAGCTAGTCTGGGTCTCCTCTCTCAAGGCGGCGAAATCAGCCTTGATGTCTTCTCTCAGAGCTGCGATGTCGGCCTTGGTGTCTTCTCTCAGGGCAGCGATGTCGGCCTTGACGGCTTTGAGATCCTCCCTGGTGGCCAGCGGCTCCACGGCGGCTATGATGGTTTTGGCGATGGCTTCCGACTGGGAACGGGTCATGCCGGACTTTTCCAGTTTGTGCGTTGCGGTCAGTATAGCTTCGGCTTCCATGAGAACTCCAGTTTTCCACGAAATCAGTTGGCCGGCAGCCCCCAGTTGAATGGAAGGTATTGCCGGGCGCGTGAACGGATCGAAGCCACAACACCGCCAGATGGGTCGGGCCTGTGAAAATTCCGCTTCGCGGGCTATATTGCGGAGCCTCTGGCTGCGTACTTCGCTTCTTATGACTTTCGGACTCTCCGGCGGCTCCCGGGAACTGCTCGGGAAGGTTTTGCAATCCGCGGAATCCGGCGCTTCTACCGCCGGGGATTTGCCGGGGCCGGATTATCTGCCCCCAGCGGGCGCGGCCGGGCCGGGGCTTGCGGCGGGTCTGGCCCAGTGGCTCGAGCCGGACTGGCGAATACTGCACGATCCGGAGGACGCAAGTCCGGCAGACAACTCAGCGCCCTGGGACTGTGTCGTCAACGGTGGAACCTGTCACTACCGTGAACAGATGGGCCGCTTGTGCCGGGCCCGGAACCTGCTGCGGGATGGCGGCCGATTGATCGTCGCCGGTGAATTCCTGCGCGATGTGGAGACAATTCGGAAGTCGGACCTGCCCACGGAGTTTTCCCTGTTGCAACTGTCCAGCCGGCTGGGATTCCAGTTGATCGATCAGGTGGACTGGACCGACAAGGCGCGGCAGTCGATTGCCGAAGCCCGGCAGATACTCGCGCCCGAAACAGCAAGATATCCCTTCCCTCCGGCGGCCTGGCTGCAATCCCTGCTGCGGGGCATGAGAACCGGGCGAAAGCCGGCATCCGCCGACGCCATGGGTGATCTGGCCCGGGAACTCGCCGCGCTGGCCGCGGATTTCGAGTCCGGCCATAGACGATTCGAGTGCTTTGCTTTCGAACTTGATACTGCTTCCGGCGGAGCCTGGAGCGAACTCGAACTGGGCGATATGTCTTCTTTCGAGCCGGAAGAAGTCGCCGGGATCTTCCGGGAGAGTTTCCAGGCCGAATTCGACCCCGCCCTGTGGCGCTGGAAATACGGGGAAGGCAAGGGCACGGCAATCGTCGCCCGACAGGAGCCGGGAGGCCCGGTGATCGCCCACTACGGCGGGGTGGCGCGGGAGATCGACTATTTCGGGCGGGACCAGTTCGCATTCCAGGGCTGCGACGTCATGGTCAAGCCGGCGGTGCGGCGCCAATACGGCCGCAACAGCTTGTATTTTCATCTCACGGCAACGCTGTTCGAGCGGGAAATTGGCTATACCGTCAAGCACGTGCTCGGTTTTGGCTTTCCCAACAAGCCGGTGATGAAAACCGCCATGCGGCTCGGCCTGTACGGCAAGGTGGACGACTACGTGGAACTGGCGATTCCCGGAAACGAGACTTCTTCCGCCGGCTGGCAAATCGAGCCCTTGGTCCCGGAACGGCCAGCCCATCAAAAAGCCGCCGACGATCTGTGGCGCGCCATGCGCCGGGATTTTCGCCAGGGCGTCATCGGCAAACGTCACGGGGCCTATCTCAACTGGCGTTACGCCAGCCATCCCCATGGCGCGAACTATTTCCCCCTGCTGCTGCGGCGGGCCGGCAAGGCCCGGGCCATCGCCGTGTTGAAACGCCATGAGAAACAATGGCTGCTGATGGATCTGGTGGCCCCCCTGGCAAGCATGGACCAGGCCGCCGGCGCAACAAGGAACTGGGTTGACGCCCGCCCGGAGCCGGGCGCGCTGGTGATGTGGCTGACCGCGGCCTGGGTCCGGCGGCTGGGCTGGCAGGGCCGCATTGTGAAGCATTTGGGTATTGAGATACCCTTCAATGCTTGGAACCCGGGCCCCGATGCGGAACTTCCCGCCGGCGCCTGGTGGCTCACCGCCGGGGATATGGATTTCCTGTGAAAGGGAACAAAGTCGGAAAAATCTGTCCATGAATCGCGAAAACATCTACGAACAATCCCTGGACCGGAACGCCGCCAATTTCGCGCATCTGACGCCCCTGAGCTTCATCGAGCGCTGCGCCAGCGTGTACCCGGACCGGACCTCGATCATTCACGGCGACACGACCTACACCTGGGCGCAGACCTATGCGCGCTGCTGCCTGCTCGCATCGAGCCTGGGCCGAATCGGCATCGGCAAGGGCGACACGGTTTCCTTCATGGGCGCCAATACGCCGGAAACCTTCGAGGCCCATTTCGGCGTGCCCATGATCGGCGCGGTGCTCAACGCACTCAATACCCGCCTTGACCCCAAAGCCATCGCCTTCATTCTCGGTCATGCGGAAACCAGGGTGCTGTTCACCGACCGGGAACACAGCGCCACGATCAAGGCGGCGCTGGAACTCGTCGAACACGAGATTCTCGTGATCGATATCGACGATCCGTACTACGAAGGCGGCGAGTTGCTCGGCGAGCAGGATTACGAAGCCTTTATCGCGACCGGAAACCCGGACTACCGCTGCTTCCAGATCGAGGACGAATGGCAGGCGATCACGCTGAATTACACCTCGGGCACCACCGGCGACCCCAAGGGCGTCGTATTCCACCATCGCGGCGCCTACCTCAACGCCGTCTCCAACGTGCTGTGCTGGAAAATGACCGCGCATCCAGTCTATCTGTGGACACTGCCCATGTTTCACTGCAACGGCTGGTGCTTCCCCTGGAGCCTGGCGGTCGTCGCCGGCGTCAACGTCTGTCTGCGCCACGTGCGTGACGAGGCGATGTTCAACGCCATCAAGCGCCACAAGGTCACCCATTTCTGCGGCGCCCCCGTGGTACTCAATACCCTGATCAACGCCCGCGAGGAATTGCGCCGGGGCATCGCGCACAAGGTCAGCGCCATGACCGCCGGCGCCGCGCCGCCGGCCGCGGTGATCGCCGGCATGGAGAACATGGGTTTCGAGGTCGTCCACGCCTACGGCCTGACCGAAACCTACGGCCCCTGCGTGGTTTGCGAACCCCAGGACGAATGGGCCGAACTCGACGTGGACAGCCGCGCCGAAATGCTCGCGCGCCAGGGCGTACGCGCGCCCTTGCAGGACGAACTCATGGTGGCCGACCCGGAAACCCTGCAGCCCGTACCGAAGGACGGCAAATCC
>JAJDSZ010000113.1 GCA_022827425.1 Pseudomonadales bacterium
GAGCCCGACCGGCACCTGTTCAATCTCGACGGCATGAACATCCGGCAATGCGTGAGTATCGACGATCCGGAGCGGGGTCCGGGTTACCGCATGGTGTCGCGCGAACTCATGCTCTACCTCGACCCGCAAACCAACGAGGTGCTGCGCAGTTTCGCCAACCCCTGGACGGGCATGGACAACGACGTCATTCACGTGGCCAACGACCCGGTCAACGGCAGGCCCACATTCGCCCGCACGGCGGAAGGCGAGGATGTTCCCTTCGACCTGCGGGACATCAACGGCAACTGGCTGATGCGGATCGAAGTGCCGCTGTTCTACACCAACCCCATGGGCGGGGATTATCAGAATCACGTTGGGGGAACATACCACGCCACGGAAATATTCGATTTCAATGGCGATACCGGGGAGTTGCTCGACGCGGACTCCCCGGTGGCGTATCCGGTGGTGTCCTGGGTGCGGCTGGCGCCCTGGCTGCCGTGGATGCGGATGGGCGATCGCGCGGGCATGATGTATTTCAACGCCATGGGCCGCAAGCTGGAAGGCTTTGAACAACTGTCGGCGACCATGCGGGACGAGATCGCCGGGAATTATCCCGAGTACGTGGCCCCGCCGGGCCTTGACGATACCCGGCCCAACGAGACTTCCTGGACCTTCATGAAGAAGATCATCGACGGTGCCGAACAATGAAAATCCGATTATCCGTCCTGCTCGCGGCCTGGCTGGCGGCCTGGGCGGCATTCGCCGACACCGTCCCCGAGGACCAGCGCGTACCGCTCGATTTCCGGCGCACCACCCTGGTGGTGGCGGACATCGAGCGTTCGCTGGCGTTCTATCGCGACGCCCTGGGCATGGCGGTGATTTACGACAATCTCATCGTGACCCCGCCGGAGGCGAGCCGGGAAGACGCGGACCTCGTGCGGCGGCTGGTTTTCCTGCGGGCCAACGATGACTACATCGGCGTGCTCGGCCTGCTGCAGTACTTCAAGCCGCTGCGGGAAACCGTCGATCTCACGGGAAGTTCGTTCAAGCAGGGCACCGCGGTGATGCTGTTCAATGTGGAAGACCTCCCCGCCGTCTTCGGTCGCGCCACCGCCGTGGAAGGCGTGATAATCATCGACGAGCCCACGCCCATGTCCTTTCCTTCCTATGACGGCGAGGCTTCCATCGAGGTCATGGTCAGCACCCTGCAGGATCCGGACGGATTTACCGTGGAGGTCAACGAGTTGCTGTCGGAGATTCGCTAGTCCCGCGAGTCCCCCCGTCATCCTGCGCGTAGTCGCAGTATTTCATGGGATGTCCACTGCCTGAGATTCCGCGGCTGCGCGCAGAATGACACTTGAGGAACTTCGCGCTACGCGGAATCTCCCGCCAGTTCCGCAACGGCGCCGCGGATCGCCGCCAGCCGCTGCTCCATCGTCGGGCCGCAATGGACCATGCCGATGTTCGCGGGCAAATCCATGTCGTCGAGACGGTCGGCGTACTTGCGCAGCATCCCGCCGCGCCAGCGGATGATCCGCGTTGGGGCGGAAACCCCGAACAGACGGTTGGCGTCTTCGTTGAGAAAGGCGCCGCGATAGGCGCGGGCATAATCGGGCCCGGCGCGAAGCTGATCGACCAGCATCGCCTGCCGTGTCTCCAGTGGAGCGGCGCCTGCCGGGGCGAAGCGGTGTTCCTCGTCCTGCTCGAACCAGGGAAACCATTGCCAGGTCGCGCTGACCATCTCCCATGCCTTTTGCAGATGGGCGCCGTCCTCGCGCGGCGAGAGGTCGGGGAAATAGCGCGCCAGGATGTATTCGCGCTCGGCGTCGGTGAAATGAGCCGCGTTGTCGAGTACGAGAAACCGTGCGGCGTCGGGCCAGGCGCGGGCGAATTCGATGGCGATCTGGGCGCCGGTGGAGGAACCGTATACGCCGGCACGCCCGAAGCCGAGCGCGGCGATGAACTGCTTGAGCCAGGCTGCGTATCCGCTCAGGTCTTCGCCTGGTTCGGCCAGGGGGTCCGAGGCGCCGTAGCCCGGCGTGTCGGGGGCGACCGCGTACACGCCGTCCGGCAACGCGGCCATCGTGGGTTCCATCCAGGCCGACGACAAGGGCGAAGCGTGCAACAGGATCAGCGGCAAGCCGTCGCCGCGACAGCGGTAATGGGTTTGCCTGCCGTCCGGCAGTTCCGCATAGGCGCGCTTGCTCACAGGCCCAGCGCCCCCGGATTCATGCGCCGCTCCGGGTCAAGCTCCCGCTTGAGCGCCCGCAGCAGGCGCCAGTTGGCCTCGCGCAATCCCTCCCGGTAGGGATAGGATTTGCCGAGTTGCAGGTGCGCCGCGCCCAGTTCCATGAAGCGGCTGATCAGGGCCTGACGGATTTCCTCCACCGCGGCGCGCGCCGCCGGATTTTCCGGAAAACCGCGAATCTTGCGCAGATGTCCTGGCTCCACGCTGCGGCGATGAATTTCTTCCAGCGCATCGGGCCAGAAAAACACCGGCTCCAGCACGGTGCAATGGGTGGCTATGGTGGTCAACAGATAGCCCACGCCGATTTCGTGTTCGGCCAGCAGTGGATCGTAGTTCACAAACAGTCCCCGGATCGATTCCATGGCGGCGATTGCGCGGGAATGGGGGAAAATGCCATGCACCGGAACCCAGCGCTCGCCCTCGGGGCCGATGATGCCGTTCACCGGCCCGAAGGGATTGGCCCGCAGCACCCTGGGAACCGTGTCGGGCAATTCCCGCCCGCCCTGGTCCGCGGCGATCTTGCGCGCGGCTTCCAGCCGCCCGGCCGCTCCAGCCTCGCTCCGGTCTTCCATCATCACATGGCAGGACCATGCGGCGTCTTGCAGAAAACCGCGCCCGGTCATGGCGATTCGCGCCCCTTCGCCCAGGGCCTTGCCCACGCCGCCGGCGGATTTCATGACGCCGAGCAGGTTTTTCGCGTCCGTCGCCAGACTTTCCCGGCGCGAGCGCTGGGCTTGCAGGAAAGGGTCGAAGCCAAAACACTCCATGGCGAGATCCTGGCGCGAGATTTCCGCCATGGCCCCAAGCAGGGCCGGATAGTCGTCAAAGGCGAAGCTGGCGCAGGACCGGGCCGCATGTTCCGGAATCAGGCGCAGGGTCGCGGTGGCCTTGACGCCAAGCGCGCCGCAGTCGCCGCAGAACAGCCCGGTGAGGTCCGGTCCGTGCTGGCGAAAGAAGGGGCCGGCCCGCTTCTGGCCCGCGGAGCCGGTATCGAGCAGGGAGCCGTCGGCCAATGCGACTTTCAGGGACAGGGCCGACTCTGCGGCCGAGCCGTGCTGTCCCGAACCCCAGAAGACGCTGTTCTGGGAAAGACTGCCGCCCACGGTGGCGTGGATGCCGGAAAGCGTGCCCCAGTAGGGCGTCCGCAGGCCGGTTCCCGCCAGCGCCTCGCGCAGTTCGCGCCAGGTGGCGCCGGCTTCCACCGTGACACAGCTGTCCTCGCGATTGATTTCCAGCACCCGGTTCAGGCCGCCCATGTCGATGAGCACGGAATCGCTTTCCGCGGGCACATAGCCGCTGCTGTAGGACATGCCGCCGCCCCGGGCGATAACCGCGCAGCCGGCGTCGGCGGCGGTCAATACCGCCGCCGCCAGTTGTTCGATGCTCGCGGGGCGCAGGACGAGGCCCGCGGGCAAGTCCCGGATGAAGATGTCCTGGGCGAGAAGCTCGCGGGTTTGCGCATCCCGGCTTAGCGCTTCCTTGCCGAGCAGGGCCTCGAATTGCCCGATGAGCGAATCGTCGATCACTATGCCAGCTTTGCCATGACTTCCCGGGCGGCGCGTTCGGCGGACTCGAAAGCGCCTTCCATGCCGGAGAATTCCGCCGCGGTATGTTCGCCGGCAAAGTGAATGCCTTCCGCGGGCTGGCGCAGGGCGGGGTAATAGCGCCCGATCTGGCCCGGCGCCCAGGCCGGCCAGCTTCCGCCGCTGAAAGGGTCGGCGGCCCAGCGCACCAGGGCGCGCGGATGCAGCTTGCCCCGGGCATCGGGATAGACCCGGGCGATATCCGCCATGAGGCGCTCACCGGCCTCGGCTTCGCCCAGGCTGTCGTAGCGGTCGCAGCCGTCGCCATTGACCCAGACGGTCAGCCGCACACCGCCGCTGTCCCCGACCCGACTCGCAAACAGCCTGCCGAACTCGGCATTGGACCAGATCGAGCCGGGAATGCCGCTGGCCTCCCATTCGTCGACCGAGGCTTCCAGATAAGCCTGGGTCACCTTGTTGAAGACGATGGTATCCAATGCTTCCCGCTGCCGGGCGGGGAGGGCGGGGCTGAACTCGACGCGCTTGAGCGCCGGTACGGGCAGGCTCAGGACCGTCGCATCGGCTTCGATTTCCCGCCCGCTGGCGCAGTGCAGGCGCACCTCGCCATTGGCGCTTTCGACCCGGGTCAGGGTTTCGCCGAGCAATACGGGCTGCGCCAGTCTTGCGGCCATGGCTTCCGGCAGCCGCAGGTTGCCGCCTTCCACTTCGAGCAGCGAGGCCCCTTCGGCGCTGGCGCGCTGAAAACCCGCCACCACCCGGTACAGGCTCAACAGCGAAGTGTCGGCAAAGCGGTTGCCGTAGCCGTTGTTGGCGCCGAGCAGGGCGAGCCCGGCCTCGTCGAGTCCCTGGCCGCGGAACCACTCGCTGGCGGAAACGTCGTATCGCGCCATGGCCTCGTCCTGCCAGTCGGAAGTCTGCCGGAAGGGAGGTTCGCGCAACAGGAAACTTGTGAGCCGGTCGGGAGTGATCGTCCTGAATTCCTCCGGGAAGGGATTGCGTGGAGACTCCGCCCAGCTTTGCCGGGTTTCCGGCATGCCGTCAATCAGATACGAAGTCGGCAGCGAGCCGCCGGGCTCGTCTGCCACGAGCCGGACGCCGGCGTCTCCGGCCGCGGCGAGCAGGCGCCGGTAATTGGAGCCGATCTGGCTGCCGCCGGCCTCGGGGCGGCCAGGCACATGGTCGAGCGTCAGGATTCGCCCGCCGACGCGGTTGCGGCCTTCCAGGACGATGACCTCATATCCCGCATCCTGCAACAGCAGGGCGGCATGGAGTCCGGCAAGCCCGGCGCCCGCAACGGCAATCCGCCGCCCCCGCTGGGCGTGAATCGCGGCCGGCAGGGCGGCAAAGGCTGCCGTCGCCGCGGCGCCGGCGAGGAAACGCCGCCGCGTGATTGGCTTGTTTCCCGATTTCACCATGGCAACGGGATCGACCCCTCGGTCAGAAATCATAACTCAACTCGAGTCCCAACTGCCGCTCGCGCCGGGGCAGGGCGAAGAAGGCCCGGGGCGCGCCGCGGTCCGCAGTGGGCGGCGCCACATTGAGCGAGGCGAAAGTGAAATACGGCGATTGCAGCCAGCGGGTGGCGAGGATCGCCGAGTCCTCGTTGGTCAGGTTGCGCCCGAGCAATGCCAAGCTCCAGTTCTCGCCCTGTACGCCAATGCGCGCGCCGACCAGGGTTGCCGCGCCGGTGTAGGACGACTGATGCAACTGGGTGTAGCGCTTCGATTCATAGCTGACATTGATATTGCCGATGAAGTTCAGACCGTTGTTCATGGGACGGGAGAAATCGACGAAGGCGCTCGCCTGGTGTTTTGAACCCATGGGGAACTGATGCCCCGCCACCGAGCAGTCGCCCATGCCGCTGGGGTTCAGCGATGTGGCCGGGTCGCCGTTGAAGCGCCCGCCGCCGCTGGTGAGGCTCCATTGGAACTCATCGCAGCCGCTGGTGAATTCCGAATCCGCCAGGCCGTAGGTGACCCCGGCCCGGGTAAACTCATTGAGCTGGGCGAGCAGATCGATTTCGATCCCCATGACTTCGCCGTCGGCCTGGTTGGTGACGATGGAATTGAGCGCCCCGCTGGGGTCGGCCACCGGCGTGGTGAGCTGGTACTTGCTGATGTCGGTCCAGAACAGCGCGAGATTGAGCTGGGCCCGGCCGTCGAGCAGGGCGGTCTTGAGCCCGCCTTCGAGGTTTTGCGATTCCTCCTCGTCATAGGAGGGCCGGCCGGTAGACGCGCCGTCGGCGCCGTTCAGGCCGCCGGGCTTGATGCCCTGGGAGTAGATGCCGTAGAGCATGGCGTCGTCGCTGAGGCGGTAGTCCAGGGTGACTCGCGGCGCGAAACTGGTAAAGCTCTTGGCGCCGCTGAAATCGATCATGCCCATGGCGTTGATGTCTTCCTGGGACTTTTCCTCATCGGCGTAGCGGAGTTCCACGGTGGCGCTGGCGCGGTCCGAGAAATCCCAGCCCACGGAGCCGAATACGGCAAAGTTGCTGATGTAATTGTCGATGCCGTCCGGGGTGATGCTGTCGCCGGGAAGAATGTCGCTGGCGTCTTCTTCGAGGTCGTACTGGAACACCCCGGCGCTCCAGCGAACCGCCGCGTCGGGCGCTGAATCGAGCCGCAACTCGTAAGTGGTTTCGCTGTAGTCGGTGATGCCGGAAATCGCGAAGAAGGCCTCGGGGCCGAGGAAGAAGTTGGTGGGTCCGTGGTCCGAGTCGGAGCCCGTTCTGGCTTCCTCGTCGCGGTTGGAGACCTGGAAGGTCAGGGTATTGCCGGAGTCGAAATCGTAGGAAGCCGACATGGAATAGACATTCAGGTCGCGCTCGACGCCGCTGAAGGCGACGCCCTGGCCAAGCGAGTAGACATTGCCGAAGAAGGTGCTGCCGGCGTTGATGCCCGGAATCAGGTTGGGCATGCCGTCGGCGTCCGGGCCATCGTTGAGCGCGATGGGCCGCGGCAGAATTTCGCCGCAGAAGTACTGATTGGCGTTGGTGCTTTCCACCATGGGCCAGTAGGCCAGGGAGCGGAATCCGGGATAGCAGTTGTTCTCGGCGGCGGATTGCAGGAAGAAGGGGCGGGTGCCGTCTTCGTCCTCCTGACGCTGCAGCCTGGCGGTGAGGGAAAAGGCGTCGCTGGGGGTCCAGTCGAAAGTGACATTGATCGAGTCGCTCTGTTCCTGCCCCGCGGGCCGGTCGGTCACCGTGTTGGTCCACTGGCCGTCGAATTCGTAGTGCCGCACCGCGGCCTGCATGGCGAGCACGCCGTCGATCAACTGGCCGCCCACATTGCCCACGAGTTCGTTCTCGCCGTCGCCGAGACCGCGAACCCGCGCCCTGCCGGAGAAATCCTGTCCCGGCCGGCGGGTGACGAAATTGATCGCCCCGGAATAGGTATTGCGGCCGTACAGCGCGCTTTGCGGCCCCTTGATGACTTCCACGCGTTCGAGATTCGACATGTCGAGCGACTGGATGTCGCCGGCGTAATACATGCCGTCGACGAAGTAGGCGACGCCGCTTTCGACGCCGAATTGCACCCTGGCGAGGATATTGCCCTGGCCGCGAATCACCGGTCTTTCGGTTGAGCGGCCGAAGGCGCTGGAGAAGCTCAGCCCCGGCGTGAAGCGGGCGATGTCGGTGACGCTGTTGATGTCGAGCTGCTCGATCGACGCGGTGGTGAAGGCCGACACCGATACCGGCGCGTCGTTGAGGCTTTCCTCGACCTTGCGGGCGGTGACGGTGATCTCCTCGATCAGGCTTTCCTGGGCGAGCGCCGGCGCGCTCAATACCATCCCGCTAACGACCGCGGCTGATGTCTGCAAGCTGAATTTGCCAAGACTGCGCATGGGTAGGGCCCTCTTCTGTCGTGGCACACGCTTCCCGATCGCTTCCCGCCGTTCGGGATCAGGCATGTAACCATATCCGCATATTATTATGTCTTTATACATCACGCCAACGGAATCGATCAATACCTGAAAAATGCAGGTCGCGGTTTTGACCGTCAGGGTGGAGCGGCGTCCGGCACGGGGCCCGAGACCTTGATTTCATCGATGAGCGTGCGCCGGACGATCTGCCCGTCGCGCATGTACTGGGTCGCCCGCATGCGCGCATCGGGGTCGCCGGGCCTGAAGCTGACTACTTCGGAAACCGTCAATCCGGAGCCATCCTTGAATTCCATCAGAAACACCGAAGTCTGGCCCGCTTCGTCCGCGGCAACGGCCTTGGCCCAGCCTTCGAGCCGCTCATTGAAAAAGCGCAGGCGGTCCACATCCCATTTGCCATGACTTTCGATGCGCTGTTCCTCGTCGCTGTCGGGATTCAGGAGGTTGATCTGATGGTAGTCGTACGCTGCGCCGTCCGGCAGCAAGCGCACGGTGATTCTCGACGGCAGCGTTTCGATAATCTCCCCTTCGGGGTCAACCCGGCGGAATGTGCCTTCCCAGACGCCTTCCATCTTTGCCGTGAGAGGAATGCGACGGCGCAGTTCTTCCCGGGAAATGCGGTCGCCGTTGGCGAGCAGGGGCTCAGCGGACAGGCGGTCGAAGCGCAGCCAGGAAAATCCGTCTATTTCGCCGCGGATGGAACCGTCCGCCAGCTTGATGGAGCGGTCGCGGTACCAAAGCCGGTGGCGGTCGAGCACCATGTCGAACTCGGCGTAGACAGGGCCGCTTTGCGGGTGCTCGTAGCGGCAGGCCCGCGGACGCATGCCTCCCTTGAAGCGCTCGTTTTCCGGTTCCCAGCGGAAAAACAGATTGCATTCGGCAACCGGGAAGAGATCCGCGCGCCGCAGTTGCGCCACTTCCCCGGGTGGCAGGAAAGGGCGGTCGTAGGCCTGGTCGAGCGAGGTGAAAAGCTGCTCGACTTCGATTTCGCCGGTGCTTTCGCGCCACAGCAGAGACATGACGCGCTGGCGGTGCGCCAATTGCGGCTGGTCGGTCCTGATTTCTTCGAGAAACAGGACCACGTCGCCTATGGCGGGCGCGTCGAGCCGGTGAACGCGCATGTCCCGCACGAGGCGCACGGCTTCCGGGTAGTCCGGCTCCCGGTTCAGTCGCTCGGCCCTGGCCTGGCGTTCGTTGGAGAACGATCCGGTCCAGTAATCCGCGAATGTCTGGAGCAAATCGGCACCGTCCGCCTCGTCGACGCCAAAGGCCGGCAACGGCCAATGCGCCGCGGCAAGCGTTGCGATCAGGACAGGGGCGGGGAAAAGTTTGAAAAAAGCGCTTTTCGCGGGGTGGGGGATTCTTGCCATCCTGTGGATTCCTCAGCGGAGTAGGCGGAGTGGAATGAATCGGAATTGTAAATTACGCCTAAAAGTATATCAATATATTGATATTCTTTTATTGCATATGCTAGGCTGCCTTGGAATCGTGGAAATTGCCCGAGCGGCTGCGTCAGGCAACACGGTGGACCAGTCCAACATTCATCCGGGAGAGGAACGATGCGGCAAATCATTCTCAACTCAACATTGTTCGCGGCGGCGGTCGCCCTTTTCGCCGGCGCGCCATCGCCCGCGCAGGCCCAGCAAGGCGCGGAAGTCAGTGAAATCGTCGTTACCGCCAGGAAGGTCGAGGAGAATCTTCGGGAGATTCCGCTTACGGTGTCGGCCTTCACCGAGCAGTCGCTGGAAGACCAGGGCATCGTGTCGTTGCAGGACATCGCCGACAGCACGCCGGGATTCGATTTCGCCCAGGCTTTCGGTCGCCAGGATTTCCGCCCCGTTATCCGGGGCCAGTCCAATATCCTCGGCCGGGCCAATGCCGGCCTGTTTCTCGACGGCATCATCGTGGAGGAGGGCAATGCCTCGATTCCCCTGTCCGCCCTGCAGCGGGTGGAAGTCGTCAAGGGGCCCCAGAGCGCATTATACGGGCGCAACACCCTGTCCGGCGCGATCAACTATGTGCTGAAAACCGCGGGCGCGGAGACCGAATCCGAAGCCACCGTGGAGTTCGGCGAGCGCGACCTCGCCCGGGCCGAATTTCACATCAGCGGGCCGCTTTCCGACACCGTCGGCGCGGCGCTCACCGTATCCCACTACGAGCGCGGCGGGGAATACGGCAACGCCTATCCCGGCAATGCCCTGGGCACGCCGGCCTATGGCGACGAAACCGGCGGCGAGCAGTCCTCGAGCATTACCGGCGTGCTGAGCATCGATCCAAGCGACCGGGTCAGCATCCAGGCCCACGCGATGTTCGAGCAGACCGATGATGACCAGTACCCCATCGCGCTGATGCCATCAAGCGGCAACAATTGCTACCGGGTCACCCGGGGCGGCTCCCTCGCCCAGCCGGCGCCTCCCGCGGGCACTCCCGAAGCCGAGGCGGGCACGGTGACTTCCGCCGGCTACAACGGCAGCGGCTATTTCTGCGGCGAAGTCGATGTCGCCGGCGTACTCGCGGAAAACGGCGGCAACACCCAACTCGAAACGCGGTTCTTCCCCTCTTCCGGGGCCGAGCGCGACAGCCTCCGCCTCGGCTTGCGGATCGACGCCGAAGTAAGCGACACCGTCACCTTCACTTCCCTGACCGGCTACAACGACGTTGCCACCTATTCTTCCCAGGACCAGACTTTCGGCGGTGGCGACACGCGTCGTCCCGTGGCCGGAGTGGGCTCGCCCTTCGCGGTCCAGGGATTCGGCCCGACGCCCCCCATTGTCCACAGCCGGGTCGGCTTTCTCACCGTGGACGATGACGATTTCAGCGATTTCTCCCAGGAAGTGAGACTGCGCTTCGAGCCGGACGAAGACTTCAATTACACCATCGGCGCGTATTACTACGAGTCCGACGAGAGTTTTCTCGCCCTCGGCTCAGGCGATACGCCGGCCACCGCCTGGATCAACGGCACGCCGGTATTCTCGCCCTTCAATCCGGGTTTCGTACCCCTGCCCGGCTTCTCCACCAGCGCGATGTACGAAGGCGCGCCGCTGCGCAACGACGGCGCCGAATCGATCAGCAGCCGATCGGTGTTCGGCTCGCTGGAATTCCGCGCCGCGGAGCGTCTCGTGCTTGGCGCCGAGATTCGCTGGAACGAAGACGAGTTCGAATTTGTCCGCGCCGCCGACGGCTCCAACGTCAGCGGCAGTTTCGACGCTTTTCTGCCGAAACTGACGGCGCGTTACGAAATGAACGCAAACACGCTGATCTACGCCAATATCGCCAAGGGCAACAAGCCCGGCACCCTGAACCGGGATCAGGGCGTTCCGGCGCAGGATGTCAATGTCAACGAGGAAAACGCGGTCAGTTTTGAACTCGGCCTGAAGTCGCTGTCGATGGACAATCGGCTGGAAACCGGTCTCGCGATATACAACATCGACTGGGAAGACATCCAACTGACCAGCGCGCGGGCGGCGACGGTGAATGGACAAGCGCGCACTTTCTCGATTCTGCAGAACATCGGCGAGGCGGGCATCCGGGGATTGGAACTGGATGTAAGCTACCAGTTGACCGATAACTGGATCACCCGTCTTGGCTACGCACTCACCGACAGCGAAATCGACCGGTTCGTGCAATCGGTGGACGCTGGCGCCTCGGCGCCTTCCTCGTTCCGCGAAGCCGCGCTCATCGCCGGTTACCAGAGCAGCGGCGATGTCGTCATTTCCGGCGTGCAACTGCCGCAAACTTCCCGCAGCCAATTGATTTTCAGCAATGTGCTCGAAGGCGGCCTCAGTGGCGGCTGGGCCTGGTTCCTGCGCGCCGATTACCACTACAATTCCGAGCGCTACGCCCAGGTCTACAATCTCGCCCATACCGGCGACCGGGAAATTCTCAATTTGCGCGGCGGCTTCAGAAGCGGCAATATCGATATCGAGTTGTGGATGGACAACGCCCTCGACAACGATACCAGCCCGGCGCTGATCCGCTACGTGCAGGCTTCCGATCTGACCTTCAACCCCTTCAACCGGGCGATCGGCCTGACCCTGCCGGAGAAGCGCCGGGCGGGGGCTACCCTGCGTTATCGCTTCTGAGACGGAGACTTGGCAATACGCAATATCGTCAAGCGCACCACGCTCATCGTCAGGGACATGGCGGTGAGCCTGCGCTGGTATGAGCAGGTGCTCGGCATGTCGGTCTGGCTCGACACCGAGTACGTGCTTTCCGGCGAAGGCATCGCCGCGGGTTCTCCCGGCGACCGCACCCATCTCGTCATACTCAAGGCCGAACACGACAAGATCGGCATGATCGGCCTGCTGCAATGGCTCGAGCCGACCCTGCCCGCGCCGGAAATCGACTATTCGGTGGGTTATGGGACGCCGGTGTTTGTGGTAGAGACCGATGACGCCGGTGAACTTGCCCGCCGCGCCGAAGCACTCGGCACGCGCGTCAAGACTCGGGAACGCTTGTTCACCGTGACCGGCGCGGGGGGACAGATCCGCCACCTCAAGGGCACGGTGCTGTACGACCCGGACGGCCATATCTTCGAATGCAACCAGGTGTTGCGGCTCGAGCCGCCCGGGCAATCCGTATGAGCATCCGCTTCCAGCGCGCCAATTTCCTGGTTTCCGATATCGAAGCCGCCCTGGGTTTCTATGTCGACGTGCTCGGCCTGGAAGTGGCTTTCCGCAAACCCCATCGCGACGAAAGTTACTCCCATGTGGTTTTCGGTCTCGACCGCGCCAGCCCCATCGGCTTCGTCGCCCTGAGCACGCCGGGCCAACCCCGGGTCATGGCGCTCACCGAAGTCGCGGGGCTCGAAAAGCTCTCGCCGCCGAGGCGATCGACCATCGTGCTGCATGTGGATGACCCGGACGCGGTAATCGCCCGCGCCCGGGCCGGTGGCTACGAAATGTTCCCCGAAGAGGAACTCATCACCCACGACGGCCGCCGGGGCCGGGAAATCGGCATCCTCGACGCCGACGGCAATCTGGTGGTGATCTACCAGATCACCGCGCCCGCGCCCGCGCCGTAGCCGTGCAGTGGCGCCCTGTTTCTGTCATTCTGCGCGAAGTCGCAGAATCTCGTTGGGGATTCTGCAAGTGTGTTCATGCCATCCATGGCGCGGATTTGCCGGCTTTGATCGGCCCAGTCTCGACTTCCTGTCGAGCCGTTCAGGCCTTCAAGAGCTACGCTCTTGATCGGCTTCGCCGACCGGCCCTCACCATTGTGCGCGAAGCGAAGTCGCAGAATCTCGTGTCGATTGGCACTGCGCTTTTCGGAGCATGAATCTTGGCGATCGGGAAACAATCCGCGCTCCAATCAATAGCATACCCGCCGGCTTCCCGCGCCTGGCTGCTGGTCTCGCTGCTCACCGTCGCCTATGTGGTCTCCTTCGTCGACCGTTACATCCTCAGCCTGCTGATCGACCCCATCAAGGCCGATCTCGGCCTGAGCGATTTCCAGATCGGCATCCTGCTCGGCCCCGCTTTCGGCATCTTCTACGCCACCATCGGCCTGCCGCTAGGCTATCTCGCCGACCGTTCGCGCCGCACCTGGATCGTCGCCGCCGGCGTTACGGTCTGGACCCTGGCCACCGCGGCTTCGGGTCTCGCCCGCAATTTCGCGCAGATGCTGATCGCGCGGGTATCCGTGGGCATCGGCGAGGCAACCCTCAGCCCCTGCGCCATGTCGTTGATCGCCGATTCCTTTCCCGAAGAAAAGCGCGGCAAGCCCATCGCCCTGTATTCCAGCGCCCTGTCGCTGGGCGCTGCATTGGCCGCCCTGCTTGGCGCGGCAGTCCTGACCTGGTCGAACACGACGGAAAACCTGGCCCTGCCCCTGATTGGCGAACTGACACCCTGGCGCATCGCCTTCCTCGTCGCCGGCCTGCCGGGGCTGCTGCTCGCCATACCCTTCCTGCTCATGCGCGAGCCGGTGCGGATCAGCGCCGCGGCGAATCCCTCCCGGCGGCATCTCGGCCACATGTTCCGCCATGTGGCCGGCCACGGACTCACCTACGGCTGCTTTGTCTCAATATTCTGCTACATGACCATCGTCGCCTACAGCCAGGGCTGGCTGGCGGTCATGTTCGACCGCACCTTCGGCTGGCCGGTGGAGGTTTTCGCGCTCTATGACGGCCTGCTGCTGATCGTGATCGGCCCGCTTTCGGTGATGTTCGCCGGCTGGCTTTCGGATTACCACAGCGGGCGCGGCGCCGCCGACGCGCCCATGCGAATCGCCGTTCTCGGCCTGTTTCTCTCGGTGCCGCCGGCGGTGATCGGCCCGCTGCTCGGCAATGATATAGCCGCCTTCCTCGTGGTCTCGGCTTCCACCATCGGCAGCGCCTTCATTTCCGCGGTGGGCGTTACGGCCTTGCTGAAAATCATACCCGCGGGCATCCGCGCCCAGACCATCGCCCTGTACTACATGGCGATCAGCCTCGCCGGGCTCTTCCTCGGCCCGAGCCTGGTCGGGCTTTTGAACGACACCGTCTTCGGCGAACAGGGCGTGCGCTACAGCGTGGCGGTAATCCCCCTCATCTTCGGCCTGCCGGCCATGCTGCTGTCCCCGCTGACCCTGAAACTCTACCGCAGGGCGCTGGATGATCCTTCATTTCGAGACTAACATCGGCTAAACAGGCGATAATGCAGCCTTCTCCGTAAGGGAAAGCCGAAAGCCCATGACTGAACTGACGCATCTGGACGAGTCGGGAAATGCGAGGATGGTGGATGTGGGCGGCAAGCCCGACAGCCAGCGTCTTGCCGTGGCCCGCGCCCGGGTGGAGATGCAGCCCCGGACCCTCGAATTGATCGCCGGCGGCGGCCACAAGAAAGGCGATGTGCTCACCGTGGCGAGGATTGCGGGAATCCAGGCCGCCAAGAATTGCGCCGGCCTGATCCCCATGTGCCACCCCTTGCTGCTGACTTCGGTGGATGTGGAGCTTGAGTTGAACCGGGAGCGCAACTGCGTCGAAATCACCGCCGCCTGCAAGGTCAAGGGGCCCACCGGCGTGGAAATGGAAGCGCTCAGCGCCGCGGCGGTAAGCGCCCTGACGATTTACGACATGTGCAAGGCGGTCGACCGCGGCATGCGCATCGAAGGGCTTGGCCTGCTGGAAAAATCAGGCGGCCGCGGCGGTCATTACCGGCGTGAGGAGCAGGCCGGCTGATGCTGCAAATCCATTATTTCGCCGGCGTTCGCGAAGCCATGGGCCGGGAACGGGAACAAATCGGGTTGCCGCCCGATGTCACTTCGGTCGCCGAACTGATCCCTTATCTCCGTTCCCGGGACAGCGACTTCGCCCGCATGTTCGCCGAATACGAAACCCTGCTCGTGGCAGTGAACCAGACCGTGGCCGGCAATGAACAGGCCATCGCCGACGGGGACGAGATCGCCTTTTTCCCGCCCATGAGCGGAGGCTGACATGGTCCATGTCAGCGTGCGGGGAGAGGATTTCGATGTGGGTGGCGAGTACCGCCGGCTCTGCGCCGATGCGCCCGGCGCGGGCGCGGTGGTAACCTTCAGCGGCCTGGTGCGGGACTACTATGACCCCGGCGGCGGCGAGCGGGTCCGGGAACTGCGGCTCGAGCATTATCCCGGCATGACCGAAAAAAGCATCAGGGAAATCATCGCCCGGGCGGAAAGCCGCTGGAATCTGCTTGCCGCGCGGGTAATTCACCGGGTCGGGGCGCTGCGGCCCGGAGACCAGATCGTATTCGCCGGTGTTGCCGCGCACCACCGGGGCGAAGCCTTCGCCGCGGCGAATTTCATCATGGACTACCTCAAGAGCGAGGCGCCATTCTGGAAAAAACAGTTTACGGAAAGCGGCGGCGAATGGATTGCCGCTAAAGGCAGCGACACCGAATCCCTGCGGCGCTGGCGGGAAACCGCGGATTGAAGTTAATCAGACGCTTCCCCCGGCTCGGAAGATTCCCCGGGCGCTTCGCCAATCACCTTGATGTTCGCCGCATGCATGCCCTTGGGGCCTTCCGCCGCGTCGAAGGAAACGAGTTGCCCGGCCTTCAGGGTCTTGTAACCCTCCATGGCAATCGAGGAATAATGGGCGAACAGGTCATCGCCGCCCTCATCCGGTAGAATGAAGCCAAATCCCTTGGCGTTGTTGAACCACTTGACCTGTCCCGTACTCATACCATGCTCCGCCTGCGCGGCTGGAAAAATTTCCCGGCGCCCCCATACAGGGATGCGTCGCTTCGTTTTGCTATACACTATGGCAAATTGATTGTCAAAATTTGGCGGCACAAATGCAGCGCCACGAAGCAAGCCATGAGCAGACTGCCACACAATATAGACGATGACGAAAACGATGATGTCGTGCATGAAACCGTGCACGAGGCGCAGACCGCCAAACCGAAAACCAGACAGCCGCCGCTGTACCAGGTCGTCCTCATCAATGACGATTACACGCCCATGGCTTTTGTGGTGGACGTGCTGCGGGTGTTTTTTCACATGGACGTGGAAAAGGCGACCCGGGTCATGCTGAAAGTGCATACCGAAGGGAAGGGCGTCTGCGGCGTGTACAGCAAGGATATCGCCGAGAGCAAGGCCGCCCAGGTGAACAATTACTCCCGGGAGTACGAACACCCCCTGCTGTGTTCGGTGGAAGTGGACCGTTAGTGTGCTGAGCAAGAACCTCGAAGCCAACCTCAACGCCGCCTTCAGCGGCGCCAACAGGAAACGGCATGAATTCATGACCGTGGAGCATCTGCTGCTCGCCCTGCTCGACGACGAAGCCGCCTGCGATGTGCTGCGCGCCTGCGATTGCGACCTCGCCCGCCTGCGCGGCGAACTCGGCGAATACATCGAAACGATGACGCCCCTGATTCCCAAGGCCGAAGCCAACCGCAAGACCCAGCCCACCCTCGGCTTCCAGCGCGTCATCCAGCGCGCGGTGTTTCACGTGCAGTCCTCGGGGCAGCGGGAAGTGACCGGCGCCAATGTGCTCGTGGCGATTTTCGGCGAAAAGGAGAGCCACGCGGTCTTCGTGCTGCAGCAACAGGACGTGGCCCGGGTGGATGTCATCAATTACATCTCCCACGGCATCGCCAGAACGCCTGAGGAAAGTGGAGACGACCAGGACCAGGGCGAAAAACGGGCCGGAGAAGGCAAGGAGGATAAAAAAGCCTCGCCGCTGGAGAGTTTTACCACCAATCTCAACGAGTTGGCCGAACAGAACCGGATCGATCCCCTGATCGGCCGCAACGACGAAGTGAACCGGGTGGTGCAGGTGCTGTCGCGGCGGCGCAAGAACAACCCCCTGCTCGTGGGCGAATCCGGCGTGGGCAAGACCGCCGTGGTGGAAGGCCTGGCGCGGCTGATCGTCGAAGACAAGGTGCCCGAGGTGTTCCGGGATTGCGTGATCTATTCCCTGGACCTTGGCGGCCTGCTCGCCGGCACCAAGTATCGCGGCGATTTCGAGAAGCGTTTCAAGGCCCTGCTCGGGGAACTCGCCGAACAGCCCAGGGCGGTGCTGTTCATCGACGAGATTCACACCATCATCGGCGCCGGCGCGGCTTCCGGCGGCGTCATGGACGCCTCCAATCTGCTCAAGCCCGTGCTGACCTCGGCCAATCTGCGCTGTATCGGCTCCACCACTTTTCAGGAATACCGCGGCATTTTCGACAAGGACCGGGCCCTGTCGCGCCGTTTCCAGAAAATCGACATCGAAGAACCCGGTCTCGACACCACCTACCGCATCCTCAAGGGGCTCAAGAGCCGCTTTGAGGAACACCATGGCCTGCGCTACACCGACAAGGCGCTGAAAGCCGCCACGGAGCTTGCGGCGCGCTATATCACCGACCGCTTCATGCCCGACAAGGCCATCGACCTCATCGACGAGGCCGGCGCCTGGCAGCGGCTGCAGCCGCCTTCCCGGCGCAAGAAGGTGATTCAGGTGGCCGACATGGAGCGCATCGTCGCCGCCATTGCCAGGATTCCGCCCAAGCATGTTTCCAGCTCGGATATTGAGGCGCTGAAGAATCTCGAAGCCAATCTGAAGATGGTGGTTTTCGGCCAGGACCCGGCCATCGATTCCCTGGCCACCGCCATCAAGCTTTCCCGGGCCGGCCTCAACACCGGCGACAAGCCCATCGGCTGTTTCATGTTCGCCGGGCCCACGGGAGTCGGCAAGACCGAACTCAGCCGCCAGCTTGCCAATGTGATGGGGATCGAACTGCTGCGCTTCGACATGTCGGAATACATGGAAAGGCATACCGTGTCGAGACTGATCGGCGCGCCTCCGGGCTATGTGGGTTTTGACCAGGGCGGGCTGCTCACCGAGGCCGTGACCAAGTCGCCGCACTGCGTGCTGCTGCTCGACGAAATCGAAAAGGCCCACCCCGACGTGTTCAATTTGTTGCTGCAGGTGATGGACCATGGCGTGCTCACCGACAACAATGGCCGCCACGCCGATTTCCGCAATGTCATCCTGATCATGACCACCAATGCCGGCGCCAGGGAAATGGCCCGGGCTTCCATCGGCTTCACGGCCCAGGACCATTCCTCCGACGGCATGGAGGCGATCCGCAAGGCCTTTTCGCCGGAATTCCGCAATCGCCTCGATGCGGTCATCCAGTTCGGCCCGCTGGCGCCGGAAACCATCCGCACCGTGGTGGACAAGTTCCTGGTGGAACTCCAGGTGCAGTTGGACTCGAAGAAGGTGCAGTTGCACGTGGACGATTCAGCCATCGACTGGTTCATCGAACACGGTTACAGCGAGACCATGGGCGCCCGGCCCATGGCGCGGCTGATTCAGGAGAAGCTCAAGAAGGAGTTGGCCGAGGATATTCTTTTCGGCGAACTGGCCGACGGCGGCGGAGACGTGGAAGTCAGCGCCGGCAAGGATGGCATTGCATTGAAAGTAAAAGGCAGCCGGACGAAAAACAAGCTTCAGGAAGCCTGATTCCCCACTCTGGTCATTCTGCGCGAAGTCGCGGAATCTCGTCGGCGAAGCACTGCATTTCTCGGAAGATTCCGCGACTTCGCGCGGGCGGGGGCGTGGACGGGAGCGGATTTGCAGCCGTGAATTCCTACGGCGCAGGCTCCTAGCGGGCGCGGTAGGTGATTCGCCCCTTGCTGAGGTCGTAGGGGGTCAGTTCCACTTTCACCTGGTCTCCGGTGAGAATCCTGATGTAATTCTTGCGCATCTTCCCCGAGATATGGGCGGTGACGATATGGCCGTTGTTCAGTTTGACCCTGAACATGGTATTGGGAAGCGTGTCGATGACTTCGCCTTCGATTTCGATCTGGTCTTCTTTTGCCAAGGGAGTCCTCCCAAGAGTTGGATTGCGGCGCATTGTGACGTAAATGCAGGTGTTGGGGCAAGCGCTTGCCACGGATGGCAAGACTGGGGTTTGGCGAAGCCATGGGAGCCGCGCCAGGGAAGGCATGTACAAACCGATTCCCCCGTTTGCCAAATACCCTTATAATCCCCGCCCGCCCCAAAAGGCGCCGTCGTGCTAAAGACGGGTCTGTAGCTCAGTTGGTTAGAGCGCACCCCTGATAAGGGTGAGGTCGGTGGTTCAAATCCACCCAGACCCACCAGTTTCCATCCAGGAGGACAACCGAATGAAAAACTTCTTCCGCTTGCCGCTAGCCGTTGCCGCCTGCCTGATGCTGCTTCCCGCGGGCGCCGCCGAGAACGGGCGCATCAGCCTGATCAACGGAAATGAAGGCATGGAAAACTTCACCGTCGCCGGCGGCGACGCCAACTGGTCCACCGATGCCAGCTCGATTTTCGCCGACGAAGGCGACGGCGCATCCTGGCTCGTCACCCGGGACAGCTACAGCGATTTCGTCCTGCATGTGGAGTTCTGGGCCACCGACGACGCCAACAGCGGCATCTACCTGCGCTGCCAGGACCGCGACCGGATTACCGACCGCAGTTGCTACGAAGCCAATATCTTCGACCAGCGCCCCGACCCATCCTACGGCACCGGCGCCATCGTCCATATCGCTTCCGTCGACGAGCCGCGACCCACCGCGGGCGGCCAGTGGAACGTCTACCACATCACCTTGCGCGGCGATCACCTGCTGGTGCAATTGAATGACGAAACCACGGTGGACGCCCGCGACAGCCAGTTCGCCGAAGGCCCCATCGCCCTGCAATGGGCCCGGGGCACCATTCGTTTCCGCAACGTCTGGGTGGAACCGCTGGACTGATTGGCGGTAATCGGGACTTCGATCCGCAGCCCGATGGCGACTGACGTAGTGCGGAACCAAACCTCAAATCGTGCCGCGAATCTTGATGGCGATGGTGGGGCCGGTATGACTGCAGGAGTCCTCGATTTCGCTCAGATACCCGGTGGCGATGGTGCCGCCGAGGTATCGTGAGCGCACCCGGCAGCGCTTGTTTTCCATGGGATTGAACACTTCCAGCCGGTAGATCAACTCGGCCCAGCCCTGGGTTTCGGCGAACAGCCGGACCCAATCGCCCGAGTTGTAGGACTCGATCTTGTCGATATCATAGGCGATGCGACCGTCCCGGAAATTGTGGCTCCAGGAAAATCCGTAATTGAAGTTGCGGGCCGGAAAGTCATGCCGAAAACCGACCCGCGCCTCGCCCCGCCCCTGGCGGCTGAAGCGGCGGTCGATGCCGAGAAAAGGGTCCACCACATTCGAGTCTTCCACCCGCAGTCCGGATTCGAGCAGAATCTGGGACTCGCCAACGGAAGTGAAGCGGTAGCTGCCGTCGAGCGCGACGCCGAATCTTTCGCCATCGCCGATATTGCCATTGGCCGACTGGATGGTGTCCGGCGTGGACACATCCACCCGGTCAATCACGTCGATCAATTCATGGTAGAAGATGTTGGTGTTGAGCACGCCGTTATCGTCATGGAAGCGGTATTCCAGATTGGCGTCATAGCGCCAGGACTGCTCCTGCCGCAGGTCGGGATTGCCCGCCAGGGCGTCCTGATCGTCGTCGCCTTCGCTGGTGTTGGCGGTAAAGTCGGAAAAGCTCAACTGGGCCACGTCTTTCTCTATGGTGGCCCGGAATTGCACGGTCGGGGTGATGTCAAAACGATAATCCACCTTGGGCCGCAGAAACTCGAAATCCCGGGATTTGCTCACGTCGCCGCTTTGGGAAATCTCCGATTGCTCGAAGATCAAGGTGCTCTCCAGCGACATGCGGTCGTTGATCTGCCAGTTGTGCACGGCAAAGGATTCGTAGCGGATTTCCTCCACCGTCGCGTCGGCGGTGGAAACCCGGGTCAGGACCGTTCCGCCGTCTGGCAGCAGGTCGAGTTGCAAGTTGGAGTCGAGAATCGTCTGGGCGCGCTCGACGCCGAGTTCGAGGCTCTGGCTGCTGGCGAAATCGAAGGTGTAGCCTGAGCGCAGGATACGCTCCTGATAGGTGTTGGCGAAATCGAGATGCAGATCCCGTGTTCTTTCGTCACTGTTCAATTCCAGCAAATATCTGTCGCGCAAGCTGTGGCTGTCGCCGCGATTGACGATGAAAAGCGTCTTCCAGCGCTGGCCGCCGCTGAAGATATGTTCGTAGTCCCCGCCGACCTCCCAGAATTGTTCGGTTTCGTCGAGGACGTCGAGTTCGAGATCCACCAGCGGCGGATCGTACTTCGTGTTGAGAATGTCCCGGTTCGCGACTTCCGGGGCGCTATCGTCCTCGTATTGCAGATTCAGATGGAAAAGGTCGGCGTCTCCCACCTGCCAGGCCAGATTCGAACTGAGCACCATGGGTTGCGCCTCGCGCGTGCTTACGCGCTTGATCCGCTCGTTCGGGCTGCCGTCTCCGAGAATGCTGGTCTCGTGGCCGATGCGATGCTCGTAACGCGGTTCCGTTTCGCCGCTGATGAGGTAATCGAAGCCGCCGCTGGAGCCGCTCCAGGCGATCTTGGCTCCCGGCTTGAGCGAGTCGTCGTGGTAGTGGTCGGTATTTACTTCGTAGGTGATCGACGAGCGGGTTTCGGCTTCGAGCAGCACGATGTTGATGACCTGGGCGCCGCCGCGCACATCGAGGTCGCCGGAGGTGCCGCGGATGATTTCGATATAGTCCACCTGGCTTGCCGGAATCCGCGCCAGTTGACTGCTGCCCTCATTTTCCTTGCCGGCGATGCGGCGGCCGTTGATCAGCACCTGGTCGCCACCCATGCCGAGCCCGCGCCGGTTGTTGCCGCCGGAAGATCCGGGCCCGCCGCCTCCGCCGCCACCGCCGCGGGCGATGTTGATGCCGGGAATCCGGTCGAGCATGTCGTTGACCGAAAAGGGTTCGAACTGCGAGAAGAAGGTGGCGGGATAGGTCACCGTGGAATCTTCGTCGGTAACCGGCGCATCCTGCGCCAGTGCGCCGCCTGCCGTGCCGGCAAACAGGCCGCATAGCAAGGCCCGGTAAATTATCTTCCTCTGAAAACGGGGCATATTGGTAATCCGCATGTTAAAGCCGTGACCCGATGCAGCCGGTTACCGCGCCCGGATTGAATGGATATTGCAAACGAGCCACGGGTAAAAAAGTTACACCGGAAACTCCGGCGCACTTTCGTTGAATTATCCCGTTATTACGGCCCCGAAAGCAGATTCAGTCTGCTGATTATTGTGACAATTTGTGCCCCTGCAGTAGTTGAAGATCCCGATTCAGGGGCATTGGACGCCTATTGCGGCTCCGGCAGCAAGACTGCAGTAGCGTCCGGGAAATATCTCTCATATCCCACCGGGGCTTCCTCCATTCGCTCGGTTGAATAGCCCCACACGCCCGGAACCAATTCCCCGGATGGGCCAAGCTCATACGGCAGCGATAAACTGATGGTGGCGCCGTGATAGTCCTGCACGATCAGCAGCGCTTCCCGGACGGAAGCCGATACGTAGATTCCCGACAGCGGCCCGGCGTCCGGGGGATGGACAACCAGGGCGAAGTTCATGCAGCCCGCCAGAACCGCCTCCAGCGCCTCCGCTTCGACCGGGTCCACGGAGAGGCGGTATTTCAATTTCACCTTCAGCACCCGGTTCGCGAACCAGCATCGGTTCAAGTCCGGCAGCCAGTCGGCAGCGTCCTTGTCCGATTTCCGATCCCGGTTCGTGCCCGGGTCGGCCAGCGTCAGGTTGAGCGGGTCGGCGGCAAACTCCCGCCTGGCTTCGACGGACGCCGAACATAGGCCGCTGTCGTGGGCTTCCGACCGGGCGACCATATGTTCGATATCGGTCTTGGCTTTGGATTCGAACCATTCGCCCGTGTACGGGCTGTACACGCCGCCCAGCATGGCCACGAGATCGTCTTCCAGGCTGCTCCGGTAGGAATAATCGCCGGAGCTGTATGTCGAACAACGGTTCTCGGGAGCGACTTCCAGACCGCGCCAGGTGGTTTGCGCCTGCGCCGGAACAGCAGCCATGAGGACGATGATCGGCGCCAGAAAATTGAGCCTATTCCGCAGAATAAATTCCAGGGACATGCCGCGCCTCCGTTTTTCTCTTCGTAATCAGCCGCTTGTCTCAAGCATGTCTGGTTTATCGGCAGGGCCGGCGATATGTTTCCGCCATGAGTCGGAGATTTTGGTGTAACTATTTTTCTCGCGATTCGTTGGAAAGGTGGTCGAAGAAATGCGATGAACTTCGGCGCTGCCGCATGCGGTGGTTAATCCGGTTACATGAGGAAAGAGTGATGATCAGATATGTGTTTGCGGCGGTTCTGGCCCTGGCGCTCACGGGCTGTCTGGTGGCGGTGGATTCGGATTCGCGCGCCTTGCGAACGGTCTGGAGCGAAGGCGATGTGTCGCGCCTCGAAGTCGGCGAGAGCGACGAGCAATTCGTGCGCGGCACATTCGGCGAGCCGACCAGCAGACTGACTTACGCCGACGGCTCAGCGGTCTGGAAGTACCGCAACCGGTCCGAGAGAGACACCGAAGTGGGCGTATTCCTGCTGTTTTCGATCGATGTCGAAGAAGAACGCATCGAGACGCTTTCCATCGAATTCGCAGACGGCGTCGTCAGCAATTACTGGATCGACGAACAACGATTCTGACGGGCCACCGATCCCCCTCCCGAATGCCCGTTCCGGCCGGGCTGCGAAGATTCTCCAGCGCGATCGAGACTTTTTTGCGCCGCGCGGCCGGATTCCGCATAATTTCGGATGAATTGTCGGGAACGAACGGGGAAAACTCATGACACGGGAATCCATGGAAGTCGATGTCGTCATCGTCGGCGCCGGACCCGCGGGTCTGGCCACGGCCTGCCGCGTTTTGCAACTGGCGCGGGAGGCCGGGCGGGAGATTTCCGTTTGCGTGCTGGAAAAGGGTTCGGAAGTGGGCGCGCACATACTTTCCGGCGCGGTTTTCGAGACGGGGGCGCTGCAAATGCTGTTCCCCGACTGGGAAGAGAAGGGCGCGCCACTGGATACCCGCGTTACCGGCGATCAGGTCCATTACCTCGGATCGGGCAAGTCTTCCTACCGCTTTCCCGAGTTTCTCGTCCCCAAACCCATGCGCAATCATGGGAACTACATCATTTCCCTGGGCAACCTGTGCCGCTGGCTGGCGGACCAGGCGGCCGACCTCGGCGCCGAGATCTTTCCCGGTTTCGCCGCCACCGAGATTCTCTATGACGATGACGGCCGCGTGAAAGGCGTCGCCACCGGCGACATGGGCGTCGACGCGAAAGGCGAGCGGAAATCGACCTGGCAGCCGGGGTTCGAATTCCACGCAAAATTCACCATCCTGGCCGAAGGCTGCCGCGGACATCTGGGCAAGGAAGTGATCGCCCGTTATGAACTGGACAAGGACCGCGACCCACAGCATTACGGTATCGGCATCAAGGAAGTCTGGGAGATCAACGAAGCCAGGCACCACGAAGGCCTGGTGGTGCACACCGCGGGCTGGCCCATGACCGGGCCGAGCTACGCGGCCACGAGCGGCGGCTTTCTGTATCACGCCGGGAACCGGCAGGTCTATGTGGGCCTGATCATCGATCTTGGTTACCGGAACCCCCATATCAGCCCTTTCGACGAATTCCAGCGTTACAAGCACCATCCGGTCATCAAGCGCTATCTCGAAGGCGGCAAGCGCGTCGGATACGGCGCCCGGGCGATCATCAAGGGAGGAATAAACTCCCTGCCCGAGATGAGCTTTCCCGGCGGCCTGCTGATCGGCTGCGACGCGGGTACGCTCAACGCCGCCAAGATCAAGGGCAGCCATACCGCGATCAAGAGCGGCATCCTGGCGGCGGAATCCCTGTTCGCCGCCATC
>JAJDSZ010000067.1 GCA_022827425.1 Pseudomonadales bacterium
CTCGCCGAGCTTGGCATGCCCGCCAGGGTGCTGAACGATTACCGATCGGTCATCGGCCAGCCCCACGGCATGGTATTGATCACCGGGCCCACGGGAAGCGGCAAGACCACGACCCTCTACGCCACGCTGGAAAAAATCAGCGACGACACCCGGAAGATCATCACCGTGGAGGACCCGGTGGAGTACCAGTTGCCGGGCATCACCCAGATCCAGGTCAACTCGGCCATCGGCCTCGGTTTCGCCCAGGGCCTGCGCTCGATCGTGCGGCAGGACCCGGACGTGCTCATGGTGGGCGAGATTCGCGACCACGACACCGCCGAGATCGCCATCGAGTCGGCGCTGACCGGCCATCTCGTCTTCTCGACCCTGCACACCAACGACGCCGCCGGCGCCATTACCCGCCTGCAGGACATGGGTGTCGAAGGCTATCTGATCAGTTCCAGCCTGCTTGCGGTCCAGGCCCAGCGCCTCGTGCGGCGCATCTGCACCGACTGCGCCGAAGAGCGGCCGCTCAACCCGGACGAAGCCGCGGTACTGCGCATCGACGCCGGCGACTGGCCCAGGGTGCGGCGCGGGGCGGGCTGCGAACGTTGCGGCAATACCGGCTATCGCGGCCGCATCGGCCTGTATGAACTGATGCCGATGAGCGACGAGATCCGCCATCGCATCGCCAGCGGCGCCGACGCCAACGAGATTCGCGAGCAGGCCATCGGCGAAGGCATGCGCACCCTGCGCCAGGACGCCCTCGACAAACTCAGGGACGGACTGACCACGCCGGAAGAAGTCGTGCGGGTGACCAGGGCGATATGAACGAGCGGATTTTCCGATACCAGGCTTTCGACGCCGGCGGCAATCGCCAGAGCGGTTCGCTGGAAGCCGAAACCGAGCGCGAGGCGGTGCGCATCCTGCAGGGCCGCCGGCTGACTCCGATCCGGGTGCAGCCCGGCAAGGCGGCAAGCTGGAATTTCGAGCGGCGCAAGATTTCCCCCGCCGGCCTGCTCGATTTCACCAACGGCCTTTGCACCCTGGTGGAAGCCAGGGTACCCATCGACCGCGCCCTGCGCCTGCTCGAAGGCATGTCCGGCTCCGCCGCCATGCGCGAGCTCGTGCGCGGATTGCTGCGGGAAGTGAAGGAGGGCAGCAGCCTCGCCGAGGCCATGGAGCAGCATCCCGGGGTCTTCGGCAAGATGTACGTCAATATCGTCCGCGCCGGCGAGGAAGGCGGCATTCTGCACGAACTGCTGCCGGATCTCGCCGAGTTCCTCGAACGCAACGCCAGAACCCGCCAGTCGATCGTTTCGGCCATGGTCTATCCGGTGGTGCTCGTCATTACCGGCATTCTCTCCGTGGGCCTGCTGATGGTTTTCGTCATTCCCCAGTTCGCCGCCATGTTCGTGGACTCCGGCGCGGAAATTCCCGCCTCGGCGGCGACCCTGCTGGCCATGAGCGAGTGGCTGCGGAATTACGGCTATCTGCTGTTGCTGCTCGCGGGGCTGGCCTTTCTCGGCTGGAAGCGGCTCGACGCCTCGGCCGCCGGGCGCCTGCGCAAGGATGCTTTTCTGCTGTCCCTGCCCCTGCTCGGAAATCTGCTGCTGTACCGCGAGTGCGCCCTGTTCGCCCGCACCATGGGAGCGCTGATGGGCGCCGGGATTCCCCTGATCCGGGCCTTGCGGGTGGCCAGGGAAGTGCTCGTCAACAGCGTATTGACCGGGGAGCTTGCCCGCGTGGAGGAAGACGTGCGCGGCGGCGCCGGGCTGGGCGTGTCTCTGGAAAAGACCAACCGCTTTCCCACCCTGCTGCACCAGTTGGTCGGCGTGGGCGAAGAATCCGGCCGCACCGCGGGCATTCTGCTCAAGGCCGCGGAAACTTTCGACACGCAAGTGCGCAATCAGGTCGCCACCCTGGTTTCCGCCTTGCAGCCCGCGCTGATCATCATTCTCGCCATCGTCGTCGGTGGCATAACGATTACCATGCTTTCCGCGGTGTTCAGCATGAACACCGTGGAATTCTGACAGGGAGACCGCCGCGATGCGAGTTCACTCCAGATCCGGGCCGGGGCCGCTGGGCCTGCTGCCGCTGGCCGTTTTGCTGGCGTCCTGCGCCAGCGTGACCGACAGCGGCGGCGCGGGCGCAAGCCAACCCGCGACGCCCTCCCAGGCCGCCCAGCCGGAAGCCGCCCCCTACGAGCCAGGGTCGCCCGGCCCGGACGCCATAACCGCGGCCCAGGCCGCGGCCGCGGCCGCCCAGCTTGAGTTGATCGATGAAATCAATCGCGACGGCTCGCTGCTTTCCGGCGGTGCTGCGGATATCGCCCCGGAGCCGGTCAGCGTCGTCGGCGAAGACGTGGTGGAACTCAATTACGAGGAGGCGGACCTGCGAATCGTGCTCGAGGAACTCGCCGAAGCGCTGGACATTTCCCTGGTCATCGACCCGACCATCAACCGGACCGTGAGCCTGCGCACTGCCGAGGAACGGCCCCTGGCCCGGGAAGACATCTGGCCCCTGATGCGCCTGCTGACCCGGGACGCCGGGGTGATCATCAACCGGGTCGGCAATGTCTACAACGTGCGTCAGGTAAGCGCGCCCGCGCCCACCGAGTTCACCACGCCGGACAGCCTCGGCAGCAGCGGCGCCGCGCGCATCATGCAGGTGACACCGCTGGTCTACGTCTCGGCGGAGGCCGCCATCGAAGTCATTCGCCCGCTGCTGCAAAACGAAGCCGACGTGCGGCAGTTCACCGTCAACAATACCCTGGCGATCAATGCCGGCCCGGAAGAACTCCAGCGCATCAACCAGTTGCTGTTACTGGTGGACGCCGACCCCTTTCTCAACCAGGGCATCCGAATTTACCCGCTGGAGAACGCCAACGCCATCGAAGTCGCCGAGGAGCTCGCGGAAATCCTGCTTCTGATCGAAGGCGAGAATCCTTCCTACCAGGTCCGCGGCATCGGCCGCATCAACGCCCTGCTCGTCACCGCCCCGGCCACCCGGGGTTTTGACGAAGTCAGCCGCTGGGTGGCGATACTCGACGCCGAAAGCCAGCAGCAGGTGGAGCAATTGTTCATGTACCGGGTCAAGAACCTGCCGGCGGTGGAGCTTGCGGGAACCCTGAGCCAGGTATTCGAGGAAGACGAGGAGCCCCTGCTGCCCGGCCTGCAGGCGGAAGACGACCTGGCCGACATCGAAGAGCAGGTGAACCTGGACCTGGTGGACAACTCGGAAGACCAGAACGGCGAAGGCGATGCCGGGGCCGCCACGCCCGCGGCCGCGGAAAGT